>NZ_JBTMMT010000057.1:0-42554 GCF_055517075.1 Micromonospora sp. DSM 43699 | reverse complement strand
TCCGACAAACCAACCGCCCCACCTACGACAACCTCGTCCAACAACAGATCACCACCGCCAAAGCCACCACCACCCACACCCCCGAACAACAACTCACCGACCTCCTCCACACCGGCGACACCTGGACCATCAGCTAGTCGCCCGTCGACACGTCGAAGTGGCCGTTCCCCACGCAGGGGCCGGCCACTCGCCGTTTCGGCGGGCTACACGGTGTCAGGAGGCGGTGGTGTTGGCGGTGGGTCGATCGTCGCGGACGTGCACGAGCATGTCGCCGGTCTCGATCACCGCACCGGCCTTGTCGGCCAGGGTGACCACCTTGCCCCGGCGTACCAGGGCGATGACCAGGGACTCCAGCTCACGCGGGGACTTGCCCACCTCGTGCCGCTCGGCGGAACGCATCGCCAGCGCCATGCCCTGCCCGGGGGTGAGCAGGTCCTCCACCACGTCGATCAGCGGCGGGGCGGAGGTGGAGAGGCCCAACAGCCGGCCCGCGGTGGCCGAGGAGACGATCACGTGGTGCGCGCCGCTCTGGCGCAGCAGCGGGGCGTTCTCGGCCTCCCGGACGGCCGCGATGATGCGTACCTGACCGGCGGTGAGCTGCCGGGTGGTGAGCGCCACCAGCACCGAGGCGTCGTCACTGTCGGTGGCGATGATGACGGACTTGGCGTTGCGGACGTGCGCCTCCTCCAGCACCGACGAACGGGTGGCGGAGCCCTCGATGGCGACCAGCCCGGCCGAGGTGGCCTGCCGCAGCGCGGTGCCGCTGCGCTCCACCACCACGATCCGGGACTTGTCCAGGCCGTTCTCCAGCAGGGCGGAGACCGCGCTGCGACCCTTGGTGCCGTAGCCGCAGATGATGACGTGGTCCTTCACGGTTCTCCTCCATCGACCCAGGCGACGGCCGGTCCGGTACTGCTCGGTCAGGACTTCCAGGGTGGTGCCGACCAGGATGATCAGGAAGATCACCCGGGCCGGGGTGATGAACAGGACGTTCACCAGGCGGGCCGACTGCTCGTAGGGGGTGATGTCGCCGTACCCGGTGGTGGAGAGGGTGACCACCGCGTAGTAGAAGCAGTCGAGCAGGGTCAGCCCGTTCTCGTCCACGTCGCGGTAACCGCTGCGGTCCAGGTAGACCACCGCCACGGTGAGCAGGACCAGGCCCAGGGCGGCGGCCAGGCGGAGACTCAACGCGCTGAGCGGTCCCCGCCGCTGCGCCGGGAAATGGATCACCGTCGGTCCTGCTCCCCCTGGGTCACCTGCACGAGCACAACATAGCGGGTGACGGGTGGGGCGGCAGGTCGGGCCGCCGGTCGGACCAGCGGGAGACGCCGGGGGCCGGTGCCGAGCCGGGCGACCGGGCATGATGGGAGGGTCCCGGGACACCGGCCACGAGGAGGCCCGCATGTCACTGCTGCGTCGGGTGATCGGCGGGGTGCTCCGCCGGGTACGGCTGCGCCAGGGCCGCACGCTGCGCGAGGTGGCCACCGCCGCCGGCGTGTCCCTGCCCTACCTCTCCGAGGTCGAGCGCGGGCGCAAGGAAGCCTCCTCCGAGGTGCTGGCGGCGATCTGCCGGGCCCTCGGGATCCACCTGTCCGACCTGCTCGAAGAGGCCCGCGACGAGCTACGGCGGGTCGAGCGTCGGGTGCCCGTCCCGCCGGGCGGCACCCTGGCCGGGCCGGGCCGGGTGCCGACCGCCCGCCGGGCCGGCACCGGTCCGCACCTCCAGGTCGGCCGACCCACGGCAGGATTCGGCCGACCCACGGCGGCGGTCGGTCCGTCCAGGGCGAACAGCGGCCCATCCACGGTACGGGCCGGCGGGCCGACCGGCTTCGCGCCGATGTTCCACGTCGGCGGCGCGGGCTTCCGCTCCAGCGGCGCGGGCTTCCGCTCCGGCGGTGGTGCGCCGGCACCCGTCGGCGGTACGTCCGGGTTCGCCGTGGTGGCCGGTGTCGCGCCCGTCCGGGTGCCGGCCGTCCTGTCGACCGCCCGCCCCGCTGCGCGTACCGCCAGGATGCTGGCGCGGCGGCGGGCCCGGACGGGCCAGCGGCGGCTGCTGGTCGGTTAGGCCGGCCGGGTTCTGCCGAGGGCAGATCTGCCCGGGGCAGAAAGGCTGGGGTGGCGGCCGCCCGACGGCGCAGGCTGGACCCGCCGGTCCCCGGGTGGAGCGAGGTCGCCCGCCGGCAACGCGGAGGGTGGTCACCATGATCGGGTACGACGTGCGCATGCTGGACGGCGGGCAGCCAGCCTTCGGCGACCAGGTCTTCGAGCGGCTGCTGCGGGAACGGATCATCTTCCTCGGCACCGAGGTCACCGACGCCTCGGCCAACCAGATCTGCGCCCAGATCCTGCTGTTGGCCGCCGAGGACAGCAAGCGGGACATCTACCTCTACATCAACTCGCCAGGTGGCTCGGTAAGTGCCGGCATGGCCGTCTACGACACCATGCGGTACGTCAGCAACGACGTGGCCACCCTGGCGCTGGGGCTCGCCGGGTCGATGGGGCAGTTCCTGCTCTGCGCGGGGGCGGCGGGCAAGCGGTTCGCCCTGCCGCACGCGCGGGTCATGATGCACCAGCCGTCCGGTGGGATGGGTGGCACCGCCGCCGACATCACCATCCAGGCGGAGAACATGCTGCACGTCAAGCGGACCATGCAGGAGCTGATCGCCGAGCACAGCGGGCGCACCCTCGACGAGATCCAGGCCGACTGGGACCGGGACCGGTGGTTCACCGCCGAGCAGGCCAGGGACTACGGCCTGATCGACCAGGTGCTCACCCGGGCCGACCAGCTTCCCGGCTGACCGTCGACGTCACCCCCGGCGCGCACGACGGCGGCGGAACGCGTGACCCACATCGACGGTCTTCAGACGGTCAACACCACCTTGCCCAGCGCCCGCCGGCCCTCCAGGTCGGCGTGCGCGACAGCCGCCTCCGCCAGCGGGTACGTCGACACCAGCGGACGCCACCAGCCCCGGCCGCCCAACTCCACCGACCGGGCCGCCAACCCGGCGATCCCCCCGGGCCTGGTGCGGAGCCGTTGCCCGAGCCACCCGGCGGTCAGGCTGCGCCCCACCAGATCATCCGTGCCGATCCGGGTCGGCTCCCCCGCCGACCAGCCGAACATCACGAACCGTCCACCCGTCGCCGTCGACTCCAGCGCGGCCCGGCCCAGCGCCCCGCCGACCCCGTCGTACACCAGCGTCGGCCCGCCGACCCGTGCCCGGACCAGGTCCGTCCAGTCCGGCCGGTCGTAGTCGACCACCACCACGTCCGCACCCAGTTCACCCAGTCGGGCCGTCCGCTGCGCGCCCCGCGCCGCCGCGACCACCGTCGCGCCGACCGACCGGGCCGCCTGCACCAGCAACCAACCCATCCCGCCGGCCGCCGACAGCACCAGCACCACGTCGTCCGCCGTCGGCGGCTCCACCTCGAACACGCCGAGCGCGGTCCGGCCCGTACCCACCAGGGCCACCGCGTCGGCGAACCCCATCTTCTCCGGTACGGCGAACAGCGATCCGACCGCGGCGACCGCCTGCTCCGCGTACCCGCCCGGGACCATGCCCAGGTGGGCGAAGACCCGTCGACCCCGCCATGTCTCGTCCACCTCGTCCCCTACCAGGTCGACCGTCCCCGCGACCTCCCGGCCCGGCACGGTCGGCAGCTCCGGCAGCGGCAGCGGGCCGCCGCCCTCGCCCCGACGCAGCGTGGTGTCGAGCAGGTGCACCCCGCTGGCCGCCACGGCGATACGTACCTGGTCGGGGGCGGGGGTGAGGTCGGGCAGGTCGTCGAGGACGAGATTGGTGGCGGGACCGAACTCGTGAAGGCGAATCGCACGCATGCCCCCATCCGACAACCTGCACCGGACGTGAGGTCAATGGTCTCCACAGTTTCCGGTGCGCACCGCCCCCTCGGGCAGGTGGGCGGCGAGGGCGGCGAACTGCGCCCGGGTCAGGTACGACGGGTTGGCCGCCTGCGGCTGACGGAACACCTCCAGGCCAGCCAGCCGGGGGTCGGCGCGCAACCGGTCACGGCGCAGCCGTTGCGGCTCAGGAAGGATGGTCAGCTCCAGCGGCACCGACCAGGGTGCGTGGGCCTCCTCGCCGGGCACCGGCTCGCCGATGAGCCGGCCGATCCCCCAGACGCCGTAGGGCAACCGTCCCCGGCTACCGCTGGCCCAGAAGAGCATGGGCTGACCGGCCCGCATCAGCCGGGCCCGGTAGCCGGGGCGTACGCACCAGCTCGTCACCCGGGGATCCCGGGCGAACCGGCCGGCGAGGTCGACCGTGTCCGCGTTGCCCTTGATCAGCCAGGCGCCCAGGTTCTCCCGGGTCACCTGTCGCTCGTCGGTTTTCGACACGTCGGTTCCTCCTCGGCGACCGGTCGGCTCTGCCCGGACCGCGCTTCGGACCACCGGAGCGGTGGGTCCGGTGCTCAGGTGCCCCGGCTCGCTTCGGACAATGCCGTCCGTCCGCGGAAACCTCGATCCGGCGCGTCCTGGCGCCGTACGGGAACTCGAAGTCAACCGCGACGGAGAGGGTGAGGTCGACCCATGGCCGGCTTCCTGCTGGTCACGGCCCCGCGTTGGTGCCCCCGGCAGGATTCGAACCTGCGACACACGGTTTAGGAAACCGATGCTCTATCCCCTGAGCTACGAGGGCGCGAGCGCCTAGTCTAGCGACCTGCGGGTTCACCTGGGGTGGCAGGGAGCGGCCCACGTCCACCCGCAGCACCCGGACCCGTGTTCGCCCAGCCCAGGCCCACACCTCGAGCACACGAACCCCCGTTTGCGACCACAATCGGCTGCGGTGACCCGCGTCGGCACCGGTTGACCCGGGCTGGCATCCGCTGGCGAACACACGTCGAGCACATCATCGAAGATCAACGACGTTCCGTCCATGTAGCCGCCCTTGGCGTCGTCACCAGAGAAGCACGGAGCGCTCACCTCGGGGTCGCTCGCGCCGTGTCCTGTCCGGCGAGGTCCTGATGGACTCGGGTACATGCGGGCGGATTCTGGGCCCGGGATAGCCAACAGAGTTGACCGAGGCATCCCCGACCACGGTCAGGTGGGGGCGTGGGTGAGGGCCTGGTCGGGCTAACCCGTCCGAAGGGTGAGCAGGGTGATCTCGCTCGGCGCGAAGATCCGGAACGGCGGGCCCCAGAAACCGGTCCCCCGGCTCGTGTAGAGCTGGGTCCGGCCGTGCCGGCTGAGGCCCTGCACGACCGGCTGGTCGAGCCGGACCAGGTAGTGGAACGGCCACATCTGGCCGCCGTGGGTGTGCCCGGACAGTTGCAGATCCACGCCGGCCGCGACCGCGTCGTCGATCTGCTTCGGCTGGTGCGCCAGCAGCAGCACCGGCAGCCGCGGGTCGGTGCCGGCCAGCGCCGCGGCGTGGTCGGCGCGGTGACCGGCCACGCCGGACGAAGCGGCGGTCACGTCGTCGACCCCGGCCACGACAAGTTGGGCGCCTCCCCGCTCCACCACGAGGTGCCGGTTGTGCAGGGGCTCCCAGCCGAGGGCCCGCATGTGGTCGACCCAGCCCTGCGCCTGGCCGTAGTACTCGTGGTTACCCGTCACATACACCCGGGCCAGCCGGGCCTGCACAGTGCCCAGCGGCGCTGCCTGCGCCCGGCGCTGGTCGACGGTGCCGTCGGCGATGTCGCCGGTGTGGCAGACGATGTCGGGGGCCAGGCCGTTGACCACCTCGATCGTGCGGGCGGACCAGCGGGCCCGGTCGATCGGGCCGTAGTGGGTGTCGGTCAGCAGCACCACCCGGACTCCGTCGAGACCGGCACCCAGCCGGTCGATGGTCACGTCCACCCGCCGGACCCGGGGCACCCGCATCGCCTCGGCGTACCCCCAGACGGCCAGGACGATCGAGACGACCGCCGCACCGACCGCCACAGCCCGGGACCGCACCGGGTCGGCGACCCCTGCGACGGCGAGCGGGAGCCGAGCCACGTTGCCGAGCAGCGCCCAGACGAAGAGGATCCAGACCAGGCCAAGGAGCGTGTCCCCCGCGCGGGCCGCCGCGTCCAGCCGCCGGCGGCCGTGCCCGAGATACATCAGAACGGGGAGCGCGACCACCGCGACCACGAACACGCTCGTGCCGGCGGCCACCACCGGCTCCGGCCACCGCGCCGCCACCGTCAACGTCCACCATGGCAGCCCGAACAGCAACGCCAGGACCACGACCAGCGTCGCCCCGGACACCAGCGGTCGCAGCGACCCTCGCGCCGGCCGCACCTGTACGGCATCGCCAGCAGCCATCGTCGTCCTCCCGTCGGGTCCATGCAGCATGACACGGTCCGCGCCAGATCGACCACGCCCGGAAGCCGGGACGGATCCGGCCCGTAGGTGATCGATCCGCGACCTGGGAGTGCCTCGGCTCGGATACGGTCAGCGGGTGGCGTACGACGCCCTGGCCGAGAGCCTGCGCCTGACATCTCAGGGTTGCCGGAGGGTCGGCTATAGAGGGCTGGTAGCAGGCTCACCGCCCCCGTACGGGTGGCGAGAGCCGGTGCTCGGTGCCTCCTTCCCGGCGGCGGGCCTATGCGGACCAGTGTGGAAGGCCGTCGTACCGATCGGCGCTGTCTCGGCCGGATGTCGGCAGTACGTCCGTGCTTATCAGGATGTGATCTCGGGTGCTATGACGGTCGTCTCCTTCGGTGTTTCGTTCATGGCTTCCACGAAGTCGTTCCGTGCCCCTTCGTACCGCATTGATGGATGTGCTTGCATTCGGGCCGCGCGGTGGACCCTGTGTTTGGCTGGCGTTCGGTGGTCATCGGCGGGGCTCCCAGCGGAAGAGTCGGGTGGCGAGGGCGACGGCGATGACGACCCAGCCGAGCGTGGGCGCGAACAGGAGCAGGGAGTCGGTCACGGCGACGCCGCCGTTCCACGCGTTCATGGTCAGCTCGGTGGCGGCACCGCCGGGCAGCAGTCGCTTGAGCCAGGGGAGGTTCTCGGTGCCGGAGATGCCGACCCAGGTGGCCATGGCGATCACACCGAGAGTGACGGGCAGGGTGGTGACCTGCGCGTGTTCCGGGGAGTTCGTCAGCCCGGCCGTGGCCAGGGCCAGGCCGACCATCATGGCCAGGGTTGCGAGGAACGCCACGACCAGCAGAGCGACGTTGGCCGGCGCGCCGGCGACCACGGCCAGGGCGGTCAGGATCGCGGTCACCTGCACGACCGCGAGGACCAGTACGGGCAGCAGCAGGCCGGCGAGAATGCCGGCGTCGCTTTCCGCGGTGGAGCGCAACCTCTTGAGGAAGAGGTTCTGCCGCCGGGAGGCCAGCGTGGTGACGGCGGTGGCGTAGAGCCCGAACGCGGTGATCGTGAATATCACGACCGCGGCGATGTAGCCGAGGCTGCCGAGGGCGGCGTAGGTCTCGTGCTGGCGGACGAAGAACGCGCTGACGACGACCGGGATGATGAGGCTGGTGATCAGTACCAGCCGGTTGCGGAAGATCTGGATCAGTTCGCCTGCGGCGATGGACCACACGGTGGAACTCCTGTCGGGATGGCGGGTCAGTTGCTGATGGCGCGGAAGACGTCGTCGAGGCGGGTCGGTCCGGCCTCCAGGCCCTGCAGCTCGACGGCGTGGTCCTGCGCCCACCGGAGCAGGAGGTGCAGGTCCTCCTGCAGTCCGAAGGTCTCGACCACGACCTTCCCCTCGGCGTCGGCCACCGCCTGCAGCGGCAGCTCCGGCGCGCCGGCCGGGAGGGAGAAGCGGATGACGGCCGGCAGGGTGCGGGTCAGTTCGGCCACGGTTCCCTCGCGGTGCAGGGTGCCCTGGTGCATCAGTCCGATGCGGTCGGCGCGTTGCTGCGCCTCCTCCAGGTAGTGGGTGGTGAGCACGATGGTCGCGCCGTTCTCGCGGAGCCGGTCGACGGTCGTCCAGACGGCGTCGCGGGCGGAGATGTCCAGGCCGGTGGTCGGCTCGTCCAGGAAGATCAGGTCCGGGGTGCCGTAGACGGCGGTGGCGAAGTCCAGCCGACGCTTCTCCCCGCCGGAGAGCTGCGACACCCTCCGGCCGGCCCGGCCGGTGAGATCGACGAGGTCGAGGACCCGGTCAACGTTGTCGGGGCGCCCGCTGAGCCGGCCGACGAGCCGGACGGACTCGCGGACCGTGAGGTCCGGGGAGAAACCGCTCTCCTGGAGCATCACGCCCATCCGGGGACGGACCACACGCCGGTCCTGCGGGCTGTGCCCGAAGACGCGCACCGCGCCGGAGGACGGCCTGCGGTGTCCCTCGACAACCTCCAGGGTCGAGGTCTTGCCGGCCCCGTTGGTGCCCAGCAGCGCGTACAGCTCTCCGGGCTGCACCTCGAAGGAGAGGTCCCTAACGGCGTGGAAGTCACCGTAGGTGAGGTTCAGCCGGTCGACTTCGATGACGGGTGAGGTGGACATGCACCCATCACAGCGCGGGCGCCACCTTCCCGTCAGTGGCACCATGTCACCGCCGAATGTGACGCGGTGTCACTGGTCGTGGCCCTCGGCTGCCGGATACTGGTGTGGTGACCGCGACATCCCCGCGCTTCACCGAGTCGACGCAGGGAAGGCTGCGCCGGCTCAATCTCGCCACGTCACTACCGCCGGTCGTGTTCGCCGCCGTGGTCCTGCTCTACATCGACGCGCGCACCTGGTGGCATCTCGTCATCCTTGTGCCGGGGGCCGTGGCGGCCGTGGTGGCCTTCGAGCGGTGGACTGCCAACGACCTGGCCCGGGTAGCGGTCCCGTGTGTGATCGTCGGGGCAGCGGTGTGGCCGCTGGGGGTCCTGGTGACCGGCAGTCCCAACGCCTACTGGGGGTTCTGCGCCGTCGGTTCGCTTGCCCTGCGCGAGGTCCGGCGACACCGCCGGCTGGCGGTGGCGGGACTGTTCAGCTACGTCGCCGCCGTCGGCGCGACGCGGCTGATGGTGCAGCGGGACGACGTCGGTCACGTCCTCGTCACCTACGTCCTCGTCCCGACCGCCCTCACCGTCGTCGTGACGGTCTTCACCATCGTGGGCGAGCGGTTCTACGACCTCATCCGGGAACTCGAACAGACCCGGGAACGCGAGGCGGAACTTGCCGTGGTCCGCGAGCGCGTGCGGTTCGCCAGCGACCTGCACGACATCCAGGGACACACCCTGCACGTGGTCAAGCTGAAGATCGCGCTGGCCCAGCGGCTGCTGGGCCGCGACACCGAGCGGGCCGAGAAGGAGCTGCGCGAGACGTACGCGCTGGTCAGCGACACCATCACGCAGACCAAGGAGCTCGCGTACGCCCAACGGCGGCTCAACCTCACCGCCGAGATCGAGAACGCGAAGAACCTGTTCGAGGCCGCCGGCATCCGGGTCCGGGTGACCCGCGAGGCCGAGGTCGACGCCCGCGTCAGCGAACTGCTCGGTCAGGTGCTGCGCGAGACCACCACCAACATCCTGCGCCACGCACAGGCCACCCAGGTACAGATCACACTCTCCGAATCAGGCATCACCATCGTCAACGACGGCGCGACCGCCGACACCCCACCGCAGCTGCGGGGACTATCCGCGCTGCGGCAGCGAGTGGCGGGTGACGGAGGTCAGCTGAACGTGGAGCAGCACGAGGGGCGCTTCCAGACGGCCGCGACGTTCCCGCCCGCCCGTGGCGCGGTGAGCCCACCGGCCCGCAAGGAGGGCCGTCGATGACGACGATCGTGCTCGCCGACGACGAGGTGCTGCTGCGTACGGCCCTCGCCGCGCTGCTGCCCATGGAGGGTGACATCACCGTCCTCGCCGAGGCGCAGGACGGCGTGACGGCCATCGAGGCCACCCTGCGGCACCGCCCCGACGTGCTGGTCATCGACCTGGAGATGCCCGGTGTCGACGGCCTCGGCGCGGTCGCTGAGATCCGCCGGACTCGACCCGAGCAGGTGGTCCTCATGCTGACCCGGCACGCCCGCCCCGGGGTGCTGCGCAAGGCGTTGAAACTCGGCGTCCAGGGCTTCGTCAGCAAGTCCGCCGAGCCTGCCCACATCACCTCCGTCATCGCCACCCTGCACGCCGGCAGACGCTGGATCGACCCGGACGTCTCCGCGCTCGCCGTCACCGACGACTCCCCCCTCACCGACCGCGAAGCCGACGTCCTACGGGTCACCGGCGAGGGCTACTCGGTCACCGACATCGCCGCCCGACTGCACCTCGCACCGGGAACCGTCCGCAACTACCTCTCCAACGCCATGCGCAAGACCCAGACCCGGACCCGCCACGAAGCGGCCCGATATGCCCGCGAACACGACTGGCTGTAACCGGCGGTACGGGCGTCCTCGCCGAGGCGCGAGACCACAACACTCGATGGATTGAGAGCATGACCTCCACCTGGATCGATACCCCGATCACCGCGGACCTCCTACCCGGCGCGCTCGACGTGCAGCACACCGCGCGCGGTGTGCTGCCGCACCGGCTGCCCGCCTGGGCGCGCGCCCAGAACACCGACAGTCAGCTCGCCATGGTGGAGGCCCAGCCCGCCGGCGTACGGCTGGCCATCCGCACCCGCGCCACCGCGATCGAGCTGGACGCGCTGCCTACCCGATGGACCTACACCGGCCTGCCGTCCCGCCCCGACGGTGTGTACGACCTGCTCGTCGACGGTCAGCTGATCGACCAGGCCAGCGTCGCCGGTGGTGACACGGTGACCATCGACATGAGCAGCGGGACCACGCAGCGCCGGTCGGGTCCACCCGGCACCGTCCGCTTCACCGGCCTGCCCGACCGGATGAAGCACGTCGAGATCTGGCTACCGCACAACGAGACCACCGAACTCGTCGCCCTGCGCACCGACGCCCCCGTCACACCGGCGCCCATCCGAGGTCGCCGGGTGTGGCTGCACCACGGGAGTTCCATCAGCCAGGGCTCCAACGCCGCCGGCCCCACCACCACCTGGCCGGCCCTCGCCGCCCGCTCGGGCGGCGTCGACCTGGTCAACCTCGGCTTCGGCGGCAGCGCGCTGCTCGACCCGTTCACCGCCCGCACCATGCGCGACACCCCGGCCGATCTGATCAGCGTGAAGATCGGCATCAACCTGGTCAACACCGACGTGATGCGGCTGCGCGCCCTCGGCCCGGCCGTGCACGGCTTCCTCGACACCATCCGCGACGGCCATCCCCACACGCCGCTGCTGGTCATCTCCCCGATCTACTGCCCCATCCACGAGGACACGCCCGGCCCCGGCTCGTTCGACCTCGCCGCCCTCGCCACCGGGCAGGTGCGGTTCCGGGCCACTGGCGATCCGGCCGAGAAGGCGACCGGGAAGCTCACCCTCGGCGTCGACCGGGAGGAGCTGGCCCGGATCACCGTCCAGCGGGCGGCCGCCGACCCGAACCTTCATCACCTCGACGGTCTCGCTCTCTACGGCGAGGCCGACTTCGCCGAGCTGCCGCTCCCCGACGACCTGCACCCGGACACCGCCGCCCACCGGCGTATCGCCGAACGCTTCGGGCCGCAGGTGTTCGACACCAACGGCCCCTTCGCGGGCCCTGTTGCCTGATCGGGCCGGGGAGACCCGGTGGAGGCGGGATGAACTGACCCGTCAACTCGCGGCCCTGCGGCAGTTGGAGCGGAACGGGGTTGTCGATCGGACGCTTCATGCCACCGTTCCGCCACGCACCGAGTACCGACTTACCCCCGCCGGCCGGGATCTGCACGACACGATCAATGACTTCTGCCGGTGGAGCCGCCGCCAACTGGATGAGGTCCTGACCTCGCGTCGCCGGTTCGATTAGGCCGGACTTCCGAGCGCCACCGCCTCGCGCCCGGCAGCCTTCCCGGTCGGGCGATCGCCGCCGACCGCCCCTTCGCGGAACGCCGCTCCTGATCCACCCGCGGTCAGTCCGCACCGCGCCGCTGATGCCCGATCGGCATGAATCCCGCGATTTCTGTCTTCGACCCGCGCGGAGCCGGTCCATGCGACGATCCCGACGGCGACCGCCACCCCGAGCAGGCTCCCGACCGCGGAGACGAGGCGCTCTCCGCGCAGCAGCCGAAAGACGACCAACGCCAGCCCGGTCGCGACGGCGACGGCGACGGCGACGGCGATCAGCAGCGGCAGCAACGCGTTCGCCGTCACGAACACGACTACCGGGATCGTCGAGTAGACGAACCCGGAGACGCCGCCCACCTGGTCCAGGATGGTCGGGCTGGTGGCCTGGCCGGCGTCGTCGGGGCGGGCGGAACCGCGATGACGCTCCGGCACCACTTGCGGTGATCCCTCGTCGATATGCACCGAAACAATAAGCAGGTATGCCGCAGCGGCACACTCAAGCCGGCCCGGCCCGGTGTGGCCGACCTCACGGCAACCGAGCCGGCCGCCTCGCGGCCGGGCAGGTTCAGCCGACGGGTTCGTCCCGGTCGAGGATGACGTTGACGCGCTGTAGGACGTCGATCTGCACGGGTTGTGCAGTTCGACGACCGCGTGGGGGAAGCACTCTCGCCTCCTGTCCGACCCGCCCTCAGCGGACTCGCCCCCATCCGAACCTGTGCCCTCGGGTCACAGTCAAACGGCGGCTGGGCAGCTCTTCCGCTGACGATTCCGGGGCCCCACAGGGCGGCTCCGACCGCCCGGGCCGTCAGTCCCCCTACCGAGTTGAGTGTGCCGCTACGGTCGGGTGTTCCCTCGGACGCGCACTCTGTTGAACGACTCGATCCCGGAGGCTCCCATGACCTTGTTCGACACCGGCCCGCCAGCGGACCGGCCCAGCTCACCAGCTCAGGGGCGTACCACCGGTCGCTTCCGCGCCGCTGCCGGGGCGACCGCGGTGCTCGCCCTGCTGGCGGCCTGTACGAGCATCCCGACCTCGGCGGGTTCCGACCCGCAGCCGTCCGCAGCCGACCTGACGGCGTACTAGGGGCAGAAGTTGTCGTTCGGCTCGTGCGAGGGCTACGGCACCACGCCGAACGAGAAGAAGAGCTTCGTCAAGCCTTTCGAGTGCGCCCGGCTCAAGGTGCCGCTGGACTACCAGGACGCGAAGGGCAGGACCATTCAGGTCGCGGTGCTCCGGCTCCCTGCCCAGGGTGATCCCGGACAGCGCAACGGGTCACTGGTGCTCAACCCGGGCGGCCCGGGCGGTTCGGGCATGACCCAGGCGACGAGCTTCGTCGCCGCATACGCGAAGAGCCCGGTGCTGCAGCGGTTCGACGTGGTGGGGTTCGATCCGCGTGGGGTCGGGTCGTCGACGCCCGCGATCAGCTGTTTCACCGACGCCGAACGCGATCGCGGCGAGGACCAGACCACGTTGCTGGCGTCGTCGGGTGAGTGGAGCCAGGACGACACCCGGCAGCTGCTGGCGGGAAGCGGCAGCGCAGGAGCAGACGCTTCCTGTCGACGCCGATGGGAGTCCACTAATGCGGTGAAGCGGGTGCCCGCCGCGTCGGAGCTTCCATCGACGCGGTGAAGGTCGTAGTGGGGGTGACCGTGACCGGGGATCGCCGGCCCCGGCCGCCGTTCGGTGGCGGTCCGACTCCCCCGCCAACCGTCGCGGCACCTGCTTGAATGGCGGTGTGCAGGTCAGCAGGGACGGACGGAGTTGGCGCATCGGCACCGCCGACGACGTGGCATGGATCGCTCGTCACACCACTGCCGGCTTCTCGATCACCACCGCCGTCCCGCAGACCTTCGACGCCTACGCCACGACGTACCAGGCCGACGATGTCACCGCCGCCGTCTACGAGCAGGCCCTGGTCGAGGACCTCAGCACGCACACCCCGGAACAGCCGTGGTGGCTGGCCTACCTCGACACCGGCGCCCACGACGTCGTCTTCCCCCACGCCCCGAGGGTGTCGCTCTACTGGGACTGGTCCTACGTGCTCGTCGAGGCCGGCCCCGAGCAGGCCCTGACCTGGCGCACCGGCGGCCACATGCGCCACGGCCTCGGGGCGCTACCCGACCTGTTCTTCCCCGCCGACCGGTCGTGGCTGGTCTCCGCGCTCTGGGACGACACCTGGACCTGCGTCGGCGGCCCCGCACCACTGATCCACACCCTCGCGCGCGACCCCCTGGTCAACGCCCGCCGGGTCCGACCCGACGAGGACGCGCTGCCACCGGGACTGACCCGCGAGTGACGACCGCCGCCCGTAGTCGGGGCGAGCCTCCGACGGTGGCCGCCGTCTCCTCGTGCCGTCGTCGAGTAGGAGCCCCGCTCGATGGCCACCGCCGGATCGGCCAGGGACATCGGGACGACGCGCAGATCGTGCCGCCCCCGCGCGGCCTCATCGTGGCGGCCCACCCCGCCCGCGGACGGCATCGATGACGCTGGGTGGGTGGGCGATAGGCTGCGGGCGGCGTACGACTGACCTAAGGGGTACGGGTGACAGGCGGCACGGTTCGCGCGCTGGTCGCGGTCTACGGGCATCCGGCATGAACGACGGGTTGCGTCCCGGCGACCCGACCCGCCTCGGTGGGTACGAGGTGCTCGGCCGGCTCGGCGAGGGGGGCATGGGCAGCGTCTTCCTGGCCCGGTCACCGCAGGGACGGCGGGTGGCGGTAAAGGTCGTCCGCGCGGAGCTCTCCCACGACGACGAGTTCCGTGGTCGTTTCCGTAGCGAGGTGAACCGCGCCCGTCAGGTTCCGCCGTTCTGCACCGCCGAGGTCCTGGACGCCGACCCGGACCATGACCCGCCGTACCTGGTGGTGGAGTACGTCGAGGGCCCCAGCCTGGCCCGGGTGATCCGGGAACAGGGGCCGCTGCGGCCTGCCCAACTGCACAGCATCGCGGTCGGGGTGGCTACCGCGCTCACCGCCATCCACGGCGCCGGGGTGATCCACCGGGACCTGAAACCGGCGAACGTCCTGGTCGCACCGGGTGGGATCAAGGTCATCGACTTCGGTATCGCCCGAGCGTTCGAGGCTACGAGCCGGCACACCCGGACCAACCAGATGGTCGGGACCGTCTCGTACATGGCTCCGGAGCGGTTCGACACGACGTCCGGCCCTCCGGTGGGCCCGGCCGCGGACATCTTCGCCTGGGGTGCGGTGGTCGCCCATGCCGCCACCGGCCGCAACCCGTTCGGGGGCGACTCGCCCACCGCCATCGCGATGCGAATCCTCACTCAACCTCCGGACCTGACCGGGCTCGACGGGCCGTTGCGGGAGTTGGTCTCCCGGGCGTTGGAGAAGGATCCCGCCGCCCGGCCCACCGCCCGGGAACTGCTCGACGGGTTGTTGACCGCTGCGTACCCGGTGGGTGTCGGCGAGCCGGCCCAACCCTTGATCGGGACGCCGACGGCGGGTGTGTCGCCCGCCGCCGGCGGTGACGAGCAGGGCCGGCGGCCAGTGCCACCGGCTCCGGCCCCGGATCCGGATCCGGCCCCGGTCCGCCGAGCGGGCTCCCGTCGGCGCGGCTGGCTCACCGCCCTGGCGGCGACCGCCGCGGTGGTCGCGGTGCTGGTGCCCGCTTCCCTGTTCGGCCCGCAACTGCTGAGTGGGCGGTCCACGTCGGACCGGGACGGCCCGGCGGTGACCGGCAGCCCGACGGCGAGCGGGCCGGCGGCCGCCGGGTCCACACCCGCATCGGGCAAGCCGCCACCGTCGACCGGTGCGGACCCTACCCGGGCCATCCTGGCAGGCCAGCGGCGAATCCTGCTGCACGTGGTGGAGATCGACCGTGACCTGTCGCTGCCGTTCCACGGGGAACTCGAGGTCGGTGACGGGACCGGCAAGGATGCGCTCTTCGTGCTCGAACCGGTCGGTGTCGACTACATGATCAGGTCGGTGAACCCGGACATCGCCCACCGACCCTGCCTCGGCGTCAAGATCGACGCGAAGGGGTACGCGTCGCTCGTGGGAGCCGATTGTTACGCCACAGCCGCAACCGTGTTCGGGATAACCCGCGAGGGCAAGGACGACAAGGGACGCACCTCCTACTCCATCATCAGCGACGAGTACGGCGTGGTGCAGTGGAGCCCGAGCAAGAAGGGGATCCGCGTGGAGTTCCTCGGTGACGCCCCGGTCCCCACCACGTTCAGCCTGGTCGACCGGGGCGCGGTCTGACTCGCGCGCCCCCGAAGGAACACGCGCACCACAGACGAGCGTCCCCCCGACGGCCCCGACCCGCTGGGCACCCACGACAGGGAGCCGGCAGGGCGGACGCCCGCAGCGCCGCCGCCAGCCAGCCGGCCGGGTGTTGGCGGCGGACCTGGAGACAAGCCGTCGGGGGCGTCGCGGGGTCTGGCGTGTCGCCGACGCGCACGGCAATCTATGGAGCGGACCGGCCCCCGGCGGAGAAACGATCATGACATACGCGGCGGAAGGCGGGACATGGGCCATCTCGACGGCGGCACCGACTACTTCAGCGACCCGCTCGGCGGGCTCGCCGACCAGCAGTGGGACGAGATGGCCGGCAACCGGTTCTACTCCTCGGCGTTCTGGCTGCGGCTGTGCGCGCTGGAGGGCGGGGGTGCCTCCGGCGGCGTCCACGTGACACTGCCCGACGGCGGGCGGGCGGGCGTGCCGGTGATCGCGGTCGGCGCGGATCCACACCCCAACTGCCGGTGGGGCACCATTCTCGCCGCCCACCACCTGCCGAGCCCTCCACCACAGGGCATCTACGTCGGACAGCGCCGCGGCTACCTGGCGAACCTGCTGACCTCGCCGGGAGCCGACCCGGTGGCGGCCGCCGGAAGGATCCTCGAGGAGGTCCGGTCGGCGCGCCCACCGGTGCCGCCCGCGTCGGCGTCCGCGCAGGTCGCCGTACACCTGACCACCCCGGACGTGCTGGCCTTCCGGGAGGCGGGGGTGACTGCGGAACCGGTCCTGTTGGCCGCCGACGCCTGGATCGGCATTCCGCCCGGCGGGTGGGAGGAGTGGCTGGAGTCGCTGGGCTCCCGGCACCGGATCCGTCGTATCCGCGCCGAGGTACGGCGGTTCGCACAGGCCGGCTACCGGGTTACCCGGCGTACCCTCCGGGAGGCCTGGGCGGACGTGGCCCGGCTCGCGATCCACACCGAGCAACGCTACGGCCGGGCGGGTGACCCGTCCGTCTACTACGACGGGTTCCGCAAGCAGGGCGAGTTGGCCGGGCCACGGGCCGAGGTCCTGCTCTGCGCCTACGACGACGAACCGCCGGTCGGCTGCTGCCTCTACTACCGCGACGGCGACACGGTCTACCTGCGGGCGGTGGGCTTCGACTACGAGCGGCTCCGGGGGGCCGCCGAGTACTTCAACCTGGCCTACCACCTTCCCGCCCGGCTGCCCGGCGTGCGGTGGCTGCACGCCGGCGTCGCGACCCCGGACGGCAAGGCGCTGCGGGGCGCCGAGCTTCGTCCACTGTGGTTGCTGGACCTCTCGGCGACCAGCGTGCTGGACAAGCACCGCGACGAGATCCGGGACCACAACGCGGCCCTGCGGTCCGACCTGGCCGGGCGTTCGCCGGCGGTCGCGGCGGCCCTGGGCACGGCGGAGTGGGAGACCTTCTGCTGATCCGGCGGCCGGATCGCCCGCCGGTCCGCCCGCAGCGCTCACACACGACGAGGAAGGCGAGGTCGACCGGCATGGGTGGTGCGATGACGACCCGGCATCTGTTCACGGTCCACGCCCTGCTGCACGACGCGGCCGGGACGTTCGGCGACGACCTCGCGGTGAGCGACGGCACGCGGTCGCTGTCCTTCGCCGAGCTGCGGGACGCGGCGCTGGCCACCGCGGCAGTCCTGGCGCGTCACGGCGTCCGGCGGGGCGACCGGGTGGGGATCTGCATGGCGAAGTCGGTCGACCAGGTGGTGGCGATCCTCGCCGTGTCGACGGCCGACGCGGTGATCGTGCCGATCCTGCCCACCCTCAAGGGCGACAACATCCGGCACATCGTCCGGGACTCCGGGATGCGCACCGCGATAACGGACGACGTACGCGCCGACGAGCTGCGTACCTCCGTCCCCGTGCTTCCGCTGCTGCTCGCCGGGGACGTCTGCGTCGAGCCGGGCGACGCGGCTGCGCGGACCGACGGTGGTGCGGTGCCGCAACGCGCCATCGGCGACGACCTCGCGGGGATCATCTACTCCTCCGGCTCCACCGGCCGACCCAAGGGCATCATGGTGACCCATCGCAACGTCTGCGACGGCGCCCGGATCACCGTCCGGTACCTCGGCACCCGCCGCGACGACCGGATCGGCAGCGTCCTGTCCCTGAACTTCGACTACGGGTTGAACCAGCTCTGGCAGGCGCTGTACACCGGCGCCCAGCTCCATCTGCACGAGCTGGTGTTCCCCGCGGACCTGTTCCGTTTCCTGGCCGCCGAGCGCATCACCGTCCTGCCGGTCATGCCGGTCATCGTCACCCGGATGTTCAACCCCCGGTTGCTCCGGGAATGGCCGACCGGGGACCTCTCCGCCGTGCGCTACGTCTCGTCGTCCGGCGGCGCGGTGTCGCACCGCATGATCGAGAACCTCACCCGGGCCTTTCCGGTGGCGGAGGTCTTCCTCATGTACGGGCTGACCGAGGCGTTCCGCTCGACCTACCTGGAACCGGACCAGCTCGGTCGCCGTCCCACGTCGATCGGTCGGGCGATTCCGGACGTGGAGATCCTCGTCCTCGACGAGCAGGGCCGCGAGGTCGGCCCGAACGAGCCCGGGGAACTCGTCCACCGGGGGGGCTGCATCGCCAAGGGCTACTGGGAGGCCCCGGAGGAGACCGCGAAACGGTTCCGGACCCTGCCGGCGTACCCCGGCGAGACCGTGGTGTTCAGCGGCGACATGGTGACCCGGGACGAGGAGGGTTACCTGTACTTCCAGGGCCGGCGCGACGCGATGATCAAGACTTCGGGGTTCCGGGTCAGCCCGACCGAGGTGGAGGAGACGGCCGCCCGGTTCCCCGGCGTCGACGCGTGCGTGGCGGTCGGCGTGCCGAACGTCGAGATCGGCGAGGACGTCGCCCTCGTCTACACCGTGAGCGCGCCGGTCGACGCGGGGGAGTTCCGGCGCTTCCTCGTCGACCACCTGCCGACCCACATGGTGCCGCACCGCCTGGTGCCGCGCCCGTCCCTGCCGGCCACCGGCAACCAGGGCAAGATCGACAGGCAACGGGTACGGGACTCGCTGCTGAGCCCCGCCTCCGCCACCGACGGCGACCGGCCCTGACTTTACCGGTCAGGCCGGCCGGGTCCGGATGACGAAGCTCCGACGGGCCAGTTCGAGCCCGTCGTCGACCAGGGTCGGGTCGTCGGCCGAGAGGATGACGTAGGCACGCCGCTGTGCGGACGACACCACCGGGGCGAGGACGTCGCCGACCCCCGCCAACACGCCGGCGCGTCGCACCGCCGGGTGGGCCCGCACCTCGTCCAGCCCCTCGATCGCCGTGACGACGCCGGGTTCCGCGAGCGGGAAGTGCGCCGCGGCGTGGGCCACCCACCGCGGCGGTCGCTCCGGCAGCGGCATCGACATCGCCAGCCGGACGACCATCTCGAACCAGTCGATGCCGTACGTCAGGCCGAGCAGGTCCATCAGGTAGTCGCCGGGCATCCGGACGGCCACCTCCATCACCGTGGCACCGGCGTCGGCCAGCCGGAACTCCAGATGCACGATGCCGCTGCCCATGCCGAGCGCGGCCAGGACGGACCGGCCGAAGCCGTCGACGGCCGCGCGCGTCACGTCGTCGACCGGCGCAGCCGTCCGGTGACCGGTCTCGACGAAGTACGGGGGACCGGTCGTCGCCTTGGCCGTGACGGTGGAGAACCAGACGGCACCCTCGTGGACCAGCGCCTCCCAGCTGTACTCCGACCCTTCGACGGCCTGCTCCACCAGCAGCGGCGTCTCGCCGGCACGGCGGCGTACGACGTCGGTCCACCCGCGCTCGCCCGCCACCAGTTCGACGCCGACGCTGCCCGCCGACGACAACGACTTCACCACCACCGGGAAGCGGGCGCCCGCCCACTGCCCCGCGGCGTTGAGGTCGGTGGCGATGAGGTACTCGGGCTGCCGGATGCCGGCAGCGGCGAAACGGCCCCGTTGCAGCGCCTTGTTCCGCGACAGCACCGCCGCGCCCAGTGACGGGCCGGGCAACGAGAAGGTCTCCGCCACCAGGGCGGCCGCCAGCACCTGCGGCTCGGTGAAGGCGACGACTCCGTCGGGCGTCCGCGCGGCGGTCGCCGAGGCGGCGGCCGCCGCCCAGGCCTCGTCGCTGTCGCCACTGGTCACCGTCAGGTGATCGGGTTGCTCCGGCAGCGCGGCTGCGGCGGCGGCCGTCTCCACGACGTGCACGCTCAGGCCCAGCCGACGCGCCGCGGCCAGGTAGGGCCGGCCCATGAGGCCGACCCCGATCAGCAACAACTCTCCCAACCCGTCCTCCTCCGTCACTTCCGACCGGCGAACTCCGTCACTGCTGCCAGCAGCCCCCGACACTGCCCGTCGGCTGCCCCCGTCACTGCCCGTGGGCATCCTTCGTCACTGCCCGTGGGCATCCTTCGTCACTGCCCGTGGGCATCCTCCGTCCGGCGCCCGGCGGCGACGCTGTCGGCCCGCCGGTCACCCGGCCGGGGACAGACGGCGTCCCACGACGACCGGCACGAGCGCCCCGGCGACGGCGAGCACCGCCCCCAGACCCAGCCAGCCGACCGCCCCGGCGGGCAGGACGACCGAGGTGAGCAGTGCCGGACCCACGATCATCGCCCCGGTGGAGCCGAGACTGTAGAGCGACAGGTGGTAGCCGCGGCTGGCGTCGGGCGCATAGCCGTAGGACACGCCCCAGGCACCGACGGACTGGTAGATCTCGCCCACCGTCAGCGCCACGGTCGCCGCCAGGATCAGGGCCGCCGCCACGGCGGGCGCGCCCGAGCCGGTCACCGACACCAGCCCGCAGCACACGGCCAGGACGAGCCCGGCGTACACCTGGCGCGACGCGGCGGGTCGCAACCCGTCGACGCCCCGGCTCAGCCGCATCTGCAACGAGATCGCGAGCACGGTGTTGAGCACGACGACCGCGCCCACGAGTTCCACCGGCGCGTCCGTCCTGATCGTGATCCAGAGGGGCAGGCCGACGCTCAGGATCACGGCGTGCAGATAGAGCACGCCGTTGAGCAGAGCCAGCACGAGGAACCGGAGGCTGGGCCGGGTACGAAGCCCGGCCTGCTCCTGGTCGTCGGTCGGTGGCCGGACGACGGCCAGCCGGCCGCGCAACCGCAGCAGCAGAGCGCCGGAGACGAGGAAGGACACGGCGTCGAGGACGACGAGCGCCCGGTAGACGTCGCCGCCGCCCACGGCGATGGCGATCGTCGCGGAGGCCGCGCCGAGGACGAAGCCGATGTTGCGGACCAGCATCACCGCGGCCATGGTGCGTACCCGCGCCGCCGGGGCGACGAGCGAGCCGAGCAGGCTCTGCACGACCGGGCCTGCCGCCCACTCGCCGGCACCGGCGAGGCAGCACACCACGAGGAACCAGGGCAGGCTGTCCACCATCGGGTAGGCGAAGAACCAGGTCGCCCGCCAGAACTGGAGGGCCACCAGGACCGGTAGTGCGCCGTACCGGTCCGAGAGGCGGCCGACGGGCACCGAGCACAGGAAGCCGGTGACGGCGGCCAGGGACAGGCCCAGGCCGACCTGCGCCGCGGTGAGCCCGATGTCCCGGGTGAAGAACAGCGCCGACCCGGTGAGGAACATGCCGGTGCCCAGGGAGTCGATGAACGACACGGCCAGCATCCGCCGGACCGCCGTCCCGTCCGGTAGCCAGCCGACGGCGAGGCGGACCGCACGGCTGCGCATCCCGGCCGGAGCCGCCGGTCGGTCGTCGGCCCTCGGAGGGGCGTCGGTCGCCACTGCACCGGCGGACGGGTCGGGACCGGGAGTCTCGGGCGACCCGTCGTCGGCCATGCGCGGGATCCTCTCGCACGAGTCGAAACGGATAGGCACTCGGCGATTTTTCTATCACAGTTCGTTCCCGCATGGTCGCCCTGTGACACGGAGGCGACCGTCCGGGTGCCGGGCGCGTCGGGGTCGCCGATCGACCACGGCCACTGTTAGCCTGCACCGGTGAGCACCGCGTCGGCACTGCGCGCCAACTCCCGCTATCTCCTGGTGCTCGGTGCCACCATGGCATTGCGTGAACGCGCGATCGTGGCAGCCGTCCGGAGCTTCCCTGGGCCGGTCGTCACGATCGCACCGACCGCGGCCACCCGGGCCGGCAAGTTCTTCGACCACGTCGTCCGGGGCGTCAGCAGTGACCCGGTGGCGGCCCTGGAGGCGGTGCGCGACCTCGAGAAGGAGACCGGCTGCACCCCGGCCGCCGTGGTGCCGTTCATCGACGGTGTGCTCGTCGCCGGCCTGGCCCTCGCCGAGCACTACGGCGTGCCCTACCTCAGCAGGGACGCGGTCGTCACCTCCTCCATCAACAAGAACCTGATGAAGGACCGGCTCCTGGCCGCCGGCCTCGACACGCCGCGGTACCGCCAGGTGGACAGCGTGGACGAGGTCCACCAGGCCATCGCGCAGTTCGGCCTGCCGTGTGTCATCAAGCCGTCGGCGTTCGGCGGCAGTCTCGGGGTCCGGTTGATCCGGTCGGCCGCCGAGGTGCCCGAGGCGTACGGGTACGTCCGGACGATCATCGACCAGACCGCCGCGACGTTCACCGTCAAGAACCGGTCGATCCAGGTGGAGCAGTTCTGCACCCTGACCGACGAGGTCTCGGTCGAGGTGCTCAACCACCGTGACCGCCGGGTCGCGCTCGCCGTGGTCGACAAGTCGCTCGGGCCGGAGCCCTACTTCGCCGAGATCGGGCACCGGGTGCCGAGCCGCTACTCCGACCGCGCCGACGTACGGGAGCTGGCGATCGCCTCGTGCGCCGCGATCGGCCTGGACCGGGGGCTCGCCCACGTCGAGATCCGGCTGGAGGACGGCCGGGATCCGCAGATCATCGAGGTGGGTGCGCGCACCGCCGGCGACGGCATCCTCGACCTCGTCGAACGCGCCCTCGGGATCTCACCGTACGAGCTGCACGTGCGCTCCTACCTGGACCAGCTCGACGAGCTGCCGCTGCCCGGGCCGGCTGTCGGAGTGGCGGCCATCGCCACCCTGAAGGCGCGTCCGGGGCGGATGACCCGCATCGCCACGCCCACGACGGTGCCTCCCGCGGTGTCGAGTTACGAGGTCTTCGCCACCCCCGGTCACGTCTCCGCCGCCGTGTCGGCGAACTACCTGACCCGCGAGGGGTACGTCGAGTGCTTCTGGCCGGACGCCACCCCTGAGTCGGTGCCGCCCCGCGCCCACCTGGACGTGGCCGACCAGTTGTCCGCCCAGCTCTTCGAGGTGACGGACGAGCCCGCCGACGCCTGAGGGTCAGCAGGGCGCCGGGCTCCGTGCCGGCACGTCCTGGAGGCCGTACGCCCACAGCAGGTAGCGGTGGTCGACCACCACGGCGCGCGGCGGTTCCACCCGGCCGGCGGCGGCCTCCACGACCCGGCGGATCTGCGCCGTCGACGCACCGCAGCGGGCACCGCCGGTGACGACGACGCTGGCCGCCCGACCGACGTCCACGAGGTGTGGGCCGTCCGGTGCCGCGAGCCGGCGCAGGGCCAGGAAGACGCAGCACAGGAAGCCCACCGGAGGCTTGAGCGCCGCCTGACGACCGGCGCACAGGTCGTGGTAGAGACCGCGGGACCGCTCCGGTGCCACCGCCCGGACCAGGTCGAACAGGTCCGGATCGGCGGCGAGTCGGCCCAGCAGGGCGGGCCCGGAGGCGACGACACCGAGGTCGGTGAAGACATGCCGGACGACGGAGCTGTCCGGCCCGGTGCCGCGCGCCGGATGCGCCCGGCGCAGCTCGGTGCAGGCGAAGGCGTCGGTGGTCGCGCCGCCCACGTCGATCAGGACGAACGGTGCGGTCACGCCGGGGAGAAGGAGACCTCGTCGACTCATCCGCTCCGCCGCCAGCCCGACGACTGCCGGGGTGGGCCAGATGGGCGTCTCGGTGACGTCGGCCAGCGCGCCCAGACCCTTGCGACCGACGAGATCACTCGTGTAGATGTCTCGGACCAGCTCGGTGAGCCCACCGGGACGCGGTCGGAGGTGACGGTCGAGGACGTTGCTGGCGCTGCGGTGCGGCGGCAGCAGGGCGGTGACCTCGGGAGCGTCCACTCCGGCCCAGACCAGGATCTCGTGCGGATGGTCCGCGAGCCGCGCGCCGGCCAGCGCGGCGCGCAACCGGTGGTGGTCCCCGCCGTCGACCCCGCCGGTGAGGATCAGGACGTCCACCGGCGGGGCGGGCGGGCCGGACAGGTCGGTGAGCACGCGTTCGTAACGGACGTTCCCGCCCGCGGCGACCGCCGCCCGGGCCGCCGCCGCCACGCTGTGCCGCCCGGAGAGTCCTAGTACGCCGACGAGAACTCCCCCGCTGGCCGAGCTGCACACCCGCACGCCGGTCACCGCGTCCGTCAGCCGTCGGGCGGCGATCTCGACGACCTGGTCGCCGGGGCTGATGCCGGGAAGTCGAGGGATCCGCTGCACCGCCGAGAAGCGGTCGGCCCGCCACCTGGTGCACACCTTCACCACGGTGCTGCCCACGTCGACGAGCAGCGTTCCGGTGGAGGTCACGCGAGGATCCGCACGTCGCGCAGCAGGCGTTCCCAGAGCGGGCTCCGGTCGTCGTGACGCGTGCCCAGCAGCTCGCGCTCGCGGCGGAGGTGGCTGCTGGAGAGCGGTACCGCACCGGGCGACAGGATGCGGATCCTCCGCCCCGGTCCACGGTCGGTGAGCAGCCGCCCGGCGTTCTGCTCGTGGGGCGCGAACGGCACGTCGAGGACCCCCGAGACGACGCACCGGTGCACCGCCGCGAGCAGGGATCCGGTCGCCTGCTGGAGCACGTGCTCCATCACCTCGGTGACCTCGCCGTCGATCAGGTCGTCCTCCTCGTCGATGACCTCGCTCGACAGCGCGGCGGTGCCGGGGAACATGTCGAGCACGTACCGGACGGCACGGACCGCAGCGGCGTTGGTCTCGACGCGGGGAATGCCGATCGCCTCCTCCGGCGTCTTGACCACCACCTTGTCGGCCCCCACCAGGCGGCTCAGCGCGGCCGAGACGGCGATGAGCTGCCAGGCCAGGGACGGCTCTGTGGGGAAGGCACCCATCCACTGGTGGTAGACGAGGCCGACCCGCACGTCGGGGCGGCCGGCGCGGGCCAGGAGCCGGGCGGCGTGCCGGCGCAGTACCCGGGCGATGGCGACGTCCTGTTCGAAGCTGCCGGTCTGGCCGAAGCTGACCGCGAACGACCGGACGCCCTGTTCGGCGGCGAGGAGCAACTCGCAGAGCTGGACCACGACGGTCGTCACCGGCGGCACCAGGGTCGCCGTCAGCGGACCGAACGACTCCCGGTGGATCGGCGCGTCCGCGGGCCCGACCAGGGCGCAGAGGCGGTCCACGTACTGCCAGTGCACGAGGGCCCGGTCGACCGGGTAGCTCTTGGCGTAGGGCAGGGAGTAACACAGCCCGCCGCCCTCGATCTCGGTGATGCCGGAGGCCAGGGCCACCTCGGCGAGCAGCCGGGCGTCGGGAGTGCCGTGGCGCAGACTCACCGGGACGTCGACGCCCTCGTACAGGTCACGGGTACGGGCGAAGCCGTGACTGACCAACGGATACCCGTTCAGCAGGTCGTGCCCCTCGGCGTGACCGGCCTCCAGCAGCTTGCCGGCGGTGGCGTAGTCGTTGTGCCGGGTGTAGCTGTCGATCGTCAGCGGGATGAAGTCCGCGCCCGCCCGGTGCAGCGCCACGGTCAGTGCGCGCTGCTGGTCCCAGCCGGGGAAACCGCCCCGGGGCTGGATGTACGGCCGGTCCCGCTCCCGCTGGTAGGCGACCGAGGCGAAGCGGCTGCGGGGCAGTGACTCCAGATAGCGGCGGGCGGTCGACAGGTCGAGCTCGGTCGAGCCGCCGGCCCGGATGACCTGCGCCCGCTCGTCGTCGAGGTCGCCCAGGCAGGGGTCGTCAGGATCGGACATCGACGAGGTCCCGCTTCAGCGCGTCGAACACCGGCCGGAAGCTCGACGGCCGGTGGAACACCCGGTGGAAGCCGAAGCCGGTGAAGAGCCGTTCCACCTCGGCGGAGGGGCGGTCCCCCACCACGAGGTTCCCGCCGGCGTAGAGGAGGACGTCGGCCAGGCCGACGGCGGCGAAGTGGGCGCCGAAGCCCCCGCAGGCGCCCTCACCCTCGCCGTTGATCGAGGCGACCAGCACTGCGCGGGCGCCCGTCTCCCACGCCGCGTCGGCGAAGTCCACGATGTCGTTGCTGGTGCCCAGGTTGTACGGGCGGAATCCCTCCTCGGCCAGCCCGATGGTCAGGATGCGGTTGGCCACGACGTGGATGTCGTGGCCGACGACGCCGAGCACGACGCCCGGTCCGGACGCGTCGTGCAGGATGTCCGGACCGGCCACCGACCCCGTCGACGCGTCCACTACTCCGACGCGGACCTGACGGCGAGCGTCGGCATCCCGAGCAGCGCCACCCCACCCGGGTTGGCCGTCTTCTGCCCCGGCTTGTCGAAGTGCCGGAAGCAGGAGAAGGTCTGGTCCTCGTGCTTGCTCTGCACGAACGCCTTCAGCTTGGGGCTCTCCTCGTACATGGCGAGCATGTCGGTCTCGAAGACGTTGCCGATCACGTCCGGGTTGCCCAGCTCGCAGATCATGACGTCGCCGTTGGAGTGGAGGTGGAGCTGCGCCTTGCCCTCGATACAGCTGGCGTAGATCACCCCCGGGTCGCGGAGCAGCGGCTGCAGCCGCTTCCACCCGTCACTGCCCGGCCGGAGGTAGGCCGACAGGCAGCTGAAGAAGAGGGTCGTCCGCGGATCCCGCTGCTCGACGAGGTTGGCGATCGCCGTGCAGACCCGGTCGGCGTCGAGGGTGTTCGCGTACCCCTGGTGGACGCTCGGGATCTCCATCTGGATCTCGTGCTTCCGGACGCCCAGCTCCGCCGCGAAGCGGTGCACCTCGGCCATCCGCGACTCGGTCTCGTCGAAGAGGATCGTCTCGACCACGGTGTCGATCGAGGACGAGGCGACCGACCGGCCGATCGCCGTGACGATCTTGCCGAACATCTTCTCGGTGACGCCGTAGAACGCGGAGTGGCTGGCCGCGTCGGTGTGGTTGAGCGAGAAGTGCAGGACGCTCAGCCCGGCCGCCTCGAGACGCTGGAACTTCTCCTCGGTGAGCACGGTGCCGTTGGAGTTGATCTGCGTCTCGATGCCCTTGCTCGTGCAGTACCGGACGATGCCCTCGCAGATGTCGAACTCGAGCAGCACCTCGCCGCCCGACAGCTTGACGCGCTGGAGATCGGGCAGCGTGTCGATCACGTTCGCCACGTCCTCGACGGAGAGGATCTTCCGCTCGAGAAGGTCGTACGCACCGCAGTAGTCGCAGCGGAAGTTGCACCGCGACGTCACACCGATCTCGATTGCCCGCAGGGCGCCCCCGCCCACGCGATCCATTTCCAGAGACTTGAATGTCACTTTCGCTCCCCTGCAGCGAGATATCCGGGCGGCGACGTGCCGCCGAGATCGGAAAATTGCGCCTCGGTGCGATTCGGTCGCGCTGGCCAGGACGGCAACGCCCCCACTCAACCTCGAAAAAGATTAACTCTCATCACTTCCCGCAGGCAAGGCCATGTCGGGAACCCGTCGTACCACCGCTATCGAAACGCCCGGGAAACAGCGAATCGTCATCCTGCGGCGAAAACTCCACCGATGTGCCCGAATTCTGCGGGATCTGGAGGTAGGTCGATAATGATGTCGGTAATGCCGAGGTCGTGACACGACCGCAGCCAGTCGGCGACACCCGCCACGGATCCGACCAGTTTCGGCGCGTCGATCCCCCGCATCGGCGCGCCGTACCACAGCCGCTCGTCGTGGACCTCCCGCGCCTCGGCGAGGGCGTAGCTGGCGGTGTGCTCGCTGGAGACGACCTGCGACATGAACATCCTGCCGGCCACCTCCTGACGCCGGTCCGGCGCGTACCACCGGGTGGTGGCCGCCCAGGCCTGCTCGTCGGTCTCCCGCACCACCAGACCGACGAGCATGGCGACCCGGTCGACGCCCTGCTCCGCCCGGACCCGGGCGACGTCCCCGGCCAGGGTGGCCCGGGGCCGGGCCATCATCAGGACAGCGTCGACCGGCACCACCCCGGCGGTCGACGACGAGGGCGTCACCAGCAGGGGGGCGCACGGCCCCTCGGCGTACCGCCCACGGTCCAGGCCGGCCCGGAGCTCCACGGCGAACTCCGCGAGCCGACGCCGGGCCGCGACCTTGTCCGGCTCGGCGGCGCGTGCCGTCCGGGTCGCTCCGGCCACGATGTTGACGTGCGTCGGCCGTCCGAACCGGTATTCCAGGTCGGCCACCCGCCGCGCCACCGACTCCGCGCTCTCCTGGTGCGGCCGGACCGCCACCACCGGTTGGAGCGTCGGCGAGCAGGCCAGCAGGTCGAAGGCGACCAGCCAGGGATCCATCGCGGCCGGGAAGTCGTAGACGAAGGCGCCGACCACGCCGGCCCGCTCGGCGGCGCGCGCGTACCCGACCAACCGCTCCAGGTACGACCGGGTGGGCAGTCGTCGCCCGATGCCGAAGCTCTCGGAGTGCGGCGGGACGATGAAACTCAGCGACGTCGGCCAGTCAGCCACCCGGCCGAGTGTGCCGGACGTGGCAGACCCCGACAAGGCCGCTGTCCACCATGCGTCAGGCACCCCGCCGGACCCCGCCCCCGACCCGGACGGGATCGACCGACATGAGCAGGACAACCGGGGCGCGGGACGGATCTCCGACCCCGGCCGACAGGCTCCGGACGCGTTGCCGAGCGACCTCGGTCGGCGCTACCGTCCATCCGGTAGCACCGTGATCCCGTCCCGAACCGTTCCCCACGCACGGCTCACCGACCGAGGTGCCATCATGCTCACCGATCTGCGGAACTTCTCGATGACGGCCTTTCCCGCCCGGCGGCTGGTGGTCGGTTCCGCCACGCTGACCGCTCGGGAGCACCCGCCGCACGAGATCCACCTCGACGCGTACGACCTGGGTGACAGGTGCGTCAGCGCGGCCGACTTCCACGCCTTCCTGCGCGACCGCCCCGGCGACGTGAGCCACCTGGACGTCGACTGCATCGACCCGTGCTTCGTCGTGCACCGTCCCGGTGGCTTCGAGCTCCGGCCGGGCTGCGCCGACTTCCCCATGATCCAGATCAGCTACTGGGGTGCGGCGGCCTACTGCAACTGGCTGTCCCGCCAGGAAGGCCGACGCCCGGTGTACGACCTGCCCGTCCGCGGGGTCGACCCCGACGCCGACGGCTACCGGCTGCCCACCGAGGCGGAGTGGGAGGCCGCCTGCCGGGACGGCCACCCCGAGGAGACCGTGGCACCGGGCGACGCCGCCAACACCTCCGACGCCGGCCCCGCCTGCCGACGGCTGCGGGCGGGGGAGAGCCGCGCCGGCAACTTCCTGCCGGGACAGCCCGCGCCGGTCCCGGTGGCGGGCCTGCCCGCCGACGCCGCGGGCCTGTACGGGATGCTCGGCAACGTCCGGGAGTGGTGCCACGACCGTTACGGCCCCTACGGTCCCGAGCCCCGACGCAACCCGACCGGAGTCACCAAGGGCTCGTTCCGGGTGGTGCGGGGCGGGTCCTTCGTCGACCCGGCGGCGGACGTCGGCCCGGCGAGCCGGATGGCGGCGTACGAGGACACGAAGTGCGAGGTCTACGGGTTCCGGGTGGCCCGGTCGCGATGACGGAGGAGAGGTCCGGCACCATCGCCGCCGCCGTCACGCCGACGTTCGTCGACGTGCCGCCCCCGGCCCCGTTACGCCCCGACGAGGCGACGCCCGTCGCCGGTTTCCGCCTGGCCGCGACGCCCACCACCGTCGGGCAGTACTGGCACTACCTCGTCGACCTGGGGCTGGACCGGTCCCCCGCACCGTTCCTGCACGGCCTTCCCGCCACCCCCGGCACGGGTCTGCGCAGCACACCGGCCGGCACCGTGGAGATCGACCCGGACCTGGGCGACCTGCCGGCCACCTGGGTCACCTGGCACGGGGCGACCGCCTACTGCCGGTGGCTCGCCGGCCGGACGGGCGTGCCGTGCCGGCTACCCGACGCCGCCGAGTGGCGGCACGCCGCCGCCGGGCCCGCCGGCTTCCGCTGGGCGCTCGGCAACGACTTCGACCGGCCGGTGTACGCCCCCGCGGCGACCGGTCCACGGCCGGTCGGCCGTACCCCCGCCAACGGCTTCGGTCTACACGACATGACCGGAAACGTCTTCGAGTGGTGCCAGGATGCGCTGGACGCCCCCGACGGCCCGGAGGCGGGGAACCCCGGCTCACGTGTCATCAAGGGCGGGGCCTACACCGTCCGCAACCCGGAGAGTTTCGACAACGCCACCGTGTTCACCGCCGACGAGCTGAGCGCGGTGCCGTACATCGGCTTCCGGGTGCTCAGCTCCCCCGCACCGACCCGGCGCTGAGCGGCACGCCCAGCGCGACCGGCAGGTGGCCGCTCGCCAGCGTCCACGCCTCGACCACGTCGTCGCCGTCGACCACCACCTCCACCGCGGGGGGCCGGGAGAGGAACGCCGACAGCGCGGCGGTCGTCGCGTACGCGCCGACGTTCTCGACGCAGAGCAGGTCGCCGACGCGCGGGGCGGCGACCGTGGAGTTGACGGCGAGCCGGTCGAGCGGCGTGCAGAGCGGCCCGACGACGTCCACCGTGGTCGTCGCACCGTCCGGGTTCGACAGGTTGCGCAACCGGGTGCTCGGACGCAGCACCCGGCCCAGCCCGGACATGCCGCCCAGCACGTTCACCCCGGCGTCGACCACCAGCACGGTGCTCCCGCCCCGCTCCTTGACGTCCCGCACGGTGGTGAGCAGCCGTCCCGCCGCCGCGACCAGGCCACGACCGGACTCGAACCAGATCTCGGCACCGGTGGACGTCAACGGGGCAAGCACCGGGGGCAGGCCCACGGTGAGCGGGGTCAGGTCCGGCCCCTCGCCGGGTGCCGCGTACGGCCAGGGGAAGCCCCCGCCGACGTCGACCACGCGGGGCTGCACGCCGGACGCCGCGGAGATCTCCCCCACCACGTCCACGACGTGCGCGAACGCGGCGAGCAGGTCGTCGGGCGTGGGCAGCTGGGAGCCCAGGTAGCAGTGGAAGCCGAGGACCTCGACCCCCGCGCCCGGTCGCCGGCAGAAGTCGACCGCCTCGTCCGGCAGGAATCCGAACTGCCGACCGTCCGCCATGGACAGGCCGGCCGCCGGACGGCTCGGCGGCTGGACCCGGACCACGACCGGGAGGGGATCGGCCGGACCGGGCCGTACGGCCTCGCGGAGCCGGGCCACCTCCACCGCCGACTCGCAGGACAGGACGGCTCCGGCGGCCACCGCCGCCCGGAGCTCGGCGATCGACTTGCCCGGGCCGGTGTAGAGCAGCCGGCCTGGTGGTGCCCCGGTGCCCAGCGCCACGGAGAGCTCGCCGAGAGAGGAGACCTCACTGCCGCAGCCTGCGGCCTGGAGGGCGGCGACGACCGGTGGGAGCGGGTTGGCCTTGAGCGAGTAGAGCAGGAGCGCGTCGGCCGGCAGCACCCGCCGCAGTTCCTCGGCCCGTCGGCGCAGCACGGCCCGGTCGTGCACGAGCAGCGGGGTCGACAGTTCGGCCGCGAGGTGCCGCAAAGCCGACTCCGATGAATGGTCGATCGACGGTCGCAGGTCTTCCAGCGGCTCGCTCACGTGCGTTACTGTAGCCGGGAGTTCATGAGCCGCGACGGCTGATTTCAGGCAGTTCGGCCGGTTTTCCCGGGCGACGAGCGAGAAAATGCAGGAGCTCATGGGCGACGTGCAGGCGACGGAGACGGCAGTCCGCGACAGGCTTCAGGCGGTGCTCGCCAATCATTTGCGAAAAATCCCCGAGGGCACCGACTGGACCAGCGTCCCCCTACCAGATCTTGGCCTCGATTCACTGTCGGCAATCGATCTGGTGATCGATATCGAGGAGACCTTCGGCGCGGAGTTCCCCGCCAATCTTCTCGTCCGCGAGACATTCGCGACTTTCGCTGCTCTTGAAGCGGTGGTCACCGCGATGGTGCGGTCGGCGTAACGGAAGCACGGAGAGGAGCGGGGAGCGTGGCCGTCTCGACCGAGCATCGACGGCGGCGTCTGCCGGGGCCGAGCGGGCCGGGTCACCTGCGGTACGTCCGCGGCCTGCTGGGGCGCCCCTACGACGCCCTGCTCGACCTGCACCAGCGCTACGGGCCGGTGTGCGCCTTCGGGTTCGGTCCGCAGCGCTACGTGCTGCTCTTCGGCGCCGAGGCCAATCAACTGCTGCTGACCGACAATCCGGCCCGGCCCCGGTTCCTCTCCCGGGACGTGCTCAGTCTGCTGATCCCGGTGGTCGGCGCGCGCGCCATGGTGGTCAGCGACGGAGAGGACCACCGGCGGCGACGTGCCCTGGTGCGGCCCGCGTTCGTCCGCCGACGGATCGAGGGCTACGTCCCGGTGATGGTCGACGAGATCCATCGCATGATCGGGAGCTGGCAGGTGGGCGGCACGGTCGACGCCTTCGACGCCGTACGCTCCTGCATCCGGCGGATCGCGATCCGGTCGCTCTTCGGTGACCGGCTCCAGGCCCACACCGACCAGATCGGCCGGGAACTCGAGACGGCGCTGCGATACATCAACCGTTCGCCGTTCCTCCGGTTCGACCACGACCTGCCCGGCACCGCGTACCGCCGGGCGATGGCCGCCCGGGGTCGGGTCGACGAGCTGGTCCGGGCGGAGGTCGCCAAGCGCCGCGCCGAGCCCGAGGACCGGGGCGACGTCCTCGACGCGCTGCTCGCCGCCTCCGCCGACGACGGCGACCACCTCGCCGACCTGGAGATCCGCGACCAGGTGATCAGCCTGATCGCCTCCGGGTACGACTCCAGCAGTTCCGCCGCGGGCTGGGCGGTGTACGCCCTGCTCAGCCATCCCGAGGTGTACGACCGGGTGCGCGCCGAGGTGGGCCGGGTCGCCGGCGACGAGCCGCTGACGGCCGCCCTGCTGGGCGACCTGACCTACGTGGGCTGGACGGTGTCGGAGATCCTGCGTCTCTACACTCCCGGCGTGCTGACCGGGCGCTCCACGATCACCGACGTCGAGTTCGCCGGTGAGCTGATCCCCGCCGGCAGCAAGGTCCTCTATTCCCAGTACGTGACCCACCGGTTACCCCGGCACTGGGCCGACCCGTTGACCTTCCGTCCCGAAAGATGGAATCGTGACGCGCCTGACCATCGGGAGCCCGACCCGTTCAGCTTCGTTCCCTTCGGTGGCGGTTACCGCAAGTGCATCGGCTGGGCGTTCGCTGAGCTGGAGTTACGGGCACTGATCGCGGAACTCGCCCGCTGTACGCAGTTGTCGCTCGCCGGGCCACCGGTCGAGCCCACCGGCGTGGCCACCATGTGGCCCCGGGGAGGCGTACCGGTCACGGTGCGGAGCGTAGAATGCGCCAGAGGCTGATGCCGCTGCCCCGTTCGGGGCCCCCCGGGGCCTGACCCGGTTCGCGCCCGTCCCGTGCCAGCCGGGCAGGCGGCGGTGCCTCTCGCCGATGGGCCCGACCCCATCTGCGGAGTCTGCGACCAACCGAGGTGTCGAATGAGTCAGTCGTCCGTCCGTGACAGCGTTACCCCGGCCCTTCGCGACCTGATGTCCCAGCGGGTCCTCGTGCTGGACGGTGCCTGGGGCACGATGCTCCAGGACGCCGGGCTCACCGCTGCCGACTACCGGGGCGACCTGCTGACCGATCACCCGCGGGACGTCACGGGCGACCCGGACCTGCTGAACCTGACCCGGCCGGACGTGGTGCTGGACGGGCACCGCCGGTACCTCGCCGCAGGGGCCGACATCACCAGCACCAACACGTTCACCGCGACCCGGATCAGCCAGGCCGACTACGGTCTGGAGGATTACGTCCGTGAGATGAACCTGCGCGCCGCGCAGTTGGCCCGGCAGGCGGCGGACGAGGTCGGCGGCCGGTTCGTGGCCGGCTCGGTGGGACCGATGAACGTGACCCTGTCGCTGTCCCCACGGGTCGACGACCCCGCCTACCGGGCGGTCTCCTTCGAGCAGGTCAAGGACGCCTACGCGGAGCAGATCGCCGCGCTCGCCGAGGGTGGCGTCGACCTGCTGTTGATCGAGACCATCTTCGACACGCTCAACGCCAAGGCGGCGCTCGCCGCGGCCCGCGAGGTGGCGCCGCACCTGCCCCTGTGGATCTCGGTCACCATCGTCGACCTGAGCGGGCGGACGCTGTCGGGCCAGACGGTGGAGGCGTTCTGGCGGTCGATCGAACACGCCGAGCCGCTGGTGGTGGGGGTCAACTGCTCGCTGGGCGCCGCGGAGATGCGGCCGCACGTGGCGGAGCTGGCCCGGTTCGCCGACACCTTCGTCGCCTGCCACCCCAACGCCGGCCTGCCGAACGCGTTCGGCGGGTACGACCAGACCCCGGAGCAGACCGCCGAGTTGCTCGGCGAGTTCGCCCGGTCCGGCATGGTGAACATCGTCGGCGGCTGCTGCGGCACCTCGCCGGCACACATCTCGGCGGTCGCCGAGGTCGTCGAGGGGCTCACCCCCCGCAAGCCGGCCACGAGCGCACCGGCCACCCGGTTCAGCGGCCTGGAGCCGTTCGTGGTCGGGCCGGACACCGGGTTCGTGATGATCGGGGAACGGACGAACGTCACCGGGTCGGCCCGGTTCCGGCGGCTGATCGAGGCCGACGACTACCAGGGCGCGGTGGCCGTGGCCCTGGAGCAGGTACGCGGCGGGGCGAACCTGCTCGACGTCAACATGGACGCCGATCTGCTCGACAGCGAGCAGGCGATGACGACCTTCCTCAACCTGATCGCCACCGAGCCCGAGGTGGCCCGGATCCCGATCATGATCGACAGCTCCCGGTGGAGTGTGCTGGCCGCCGGCCTCACCTGCGTGCAGGGCAAGGGGGTGGTCAACTCGATCAGCCTCAAGGAGGGTCCGGAGGCCTTCCTCAGGCAGGCCCGGTTCATCCGGGAGCACGGCGCCGGCGTGGTGGTGATGGCCTTCGACGAGCAGGGGCAGGCGGACACCGCCGAACGCAAGGTCGAGATCTGCGGCCGGGCGTACGACCTACTGGTGAGCGAGGTGGGGACCGCGCCGGAGGACATCATCTTCGACCCGAACGTGCTGGCGGTCGCCACCGGCATCGCCGAGCACAACGGGTACGCGAAGGCGTTCCTCGACGCGCTTCCGTTGATCAAGCAGCGCTGCCCGGGTGCGCGGATCAGCGGCGGCATCTCGAACCTGTCGTTCGCGTTCCGGGGCAACGACGTGGTCCGCGAGGCGATGCACTCGGCGTTCCTCTTCTACGCCGTCCGCGCCGGGCTCGACATGGGCATCGTCAACGCCGGTCAGCTCGCGGTCTACGAGAACATTCCGGCCGACCTGCTCACCATGGTCGAGGACGTGCTGTTCGACCGCCGTCCCGACGCCACCGACCGGCTGGTCTCCTTCGCGGCCACGGTCAGCGGGTCCGGTGCCCGACGCGAGGTGGACCTCGGCTGGCGGGACGCTCCGGTGGCCGACCGGCTGGAGCACGCGCTCGTGCACGGCATCGTCGACTTCGTCGAGGCCGACACCGACGAGGCGTTGCAGGCGCTGGGCCGGCCGCTCGACGTCATCGAGGGCCCGCTGATGGACGGGATGCGGACGGTCGGCGACCTGTTCGGATCGGGCAAGATGTTCCTCCCCCAGGTGGTCAAGAGCGCCCGGGTGATGAAGCGGGCCGTGGCCTTCCTGGAGCCGCACCTGCAGCGTGAACGCGAGCAGGCCGAGCGCGAGGGGCGGGTCTCCGCCGGGCACAGTCGGGGCAGGGTGGTGCTCGCCACGGTCAAAGGCGACGTCCACGACATCGGCAAGAACATCGTCGGTGTCGTGCTGGGCTGCAACAACTACGACGTGATCGACCTCGGGGTGATGGTGCCCGCCGCGAAGATCCTGGACACCGCCGTGGCGGAGGGTGCCGCCGTGGTGGGCCTGTCCGGGCTGATCACCCCGTCGCTCGACGAGATGGTCACCGTCGCCGCCGAGATGCAGCGTCGTGGCCTTCGGCTTCCGCTGCTGATCGGCGGGGCCACCACGTCCCGGCAACACACCGCGGTCCGGATCGCCCCGGCGTACGACGCCACGACCCTGCACGTGCTGGACGCGTCGCGGGTGATCGGGGTGGTGTCGAACCTGCTCGACCCGGTCCGCGCCGGGCAGCTCGCAGCGACCAACGCCACCGAACAGGAGCGGCTGCGCGAGCAGCACGCCGCCCGCCGCCAGCCACTGCTGAGCCTGGCGCGGGCCCGGGAGAACCGGGAGCAGGTGCCCTTCGACGATCTGCCGGTGCCCGCGTTCACCGGCGTGCGCACCGTCGAGCCGGACCTCGACACGCTGCGCGCGATGATCGACTGGCAGTTCCTCTTCCTCGCCTGGGAGGTCAAGGGCAAGTTCCCGGCGATCCTGGAGCAGCCGGTGGCGCGGGAGCTCTACGACGACGCCAACGCCCTGCTCGACCAGATCACCGCAGCCGGGTCACTGCAGGCCCGGGGCTGCTACGGCTTCTGGCCGGCCCACACGGAGGGCGACGACATCGTCCTCGACGACCCCGCCGTACGGCTGCCCATGCTGCGCCAGCAGACGGTGAAGCCGACCGGTCGCGCCAACCGCTGCCTCGCCGACTACGTCGCGCCGGCCGGCGACCACCTCGGCGGCTTCGCCGTCGCCATCCACGGCGCCGAGGAACTGGCCACCCGCTACGAGAAGGACAACGACGACTACCGCGCCATCATGGTCAAGGCGGTCGCCGACCGGCTCGCCGAGGCGTTCGCCGAGCACATCCATCTGCGTGCCCGGCGGGACTGGTTCGAGCCCGACGCGGATCCGCTCCTCGAGGACCTGCACGCCGAGCGGTTCCGGGGCATCCGGCCCGCGCTGGGCTACCCGGCCAGCCCGGACCACAGCGAGAAGCGGGACCTGTTCCGGCTCCTCGACGCCGAAGCCCTCGGGATCGAGCTGACCGAGTCCTACGCCATGACCCCGGCCGCCAGCGTCAGCGGGCTGATCTTCGCGCATCCCGGGTCGCGGTACTTCACAGTGGGCCGCATCGACCGGGACCAGGTCGACGACTACGCGGCCCGGCGTGGCGTCGACCGTGCCGAGGTCGAGCGCTGGCTCCGACCGAACCTCGCCTACGAGCCGGAGTGAACCGCCAGGACGGTTTCGGCAACGACGCCGATCATCGTCCGATCATCGACACGGGGTACACCGTGATCGATGGCGGACCTACTGTGGACCTCAACCGGTGGGCTGTCGACGTCTAGACTGGGGCATCCGGTCACGTCGATGTCCACACGTCGACCACAGCCTCCCGTCCGGAAGGAAACCGCCGTGTCCGACGACACGCTCCAGTCGTTTCCCCACCTCCGCACGCTGTTCGACAAGGAGATCGCCGACGGCGTCGAGACCGGTGTCCAGTTGTCGATCTCGCACGCCGGCGTCCGCCACGACATCGCCGTCGGCGACGACGGGCTGGGCTCGCCGCTCACCCCGGACACGTGGGTGCCCTGGACCTGCTCGTCGAAGCCGCTCGGCGCGCTGGCCTTCGCCCGTGCCTGGGAGAGCGGCCTGCTCGGCCTCGACGACCGGGTCGCCGCGCACCTTCCCGAGTACGGCGAGGGCGGCAAGGACGCCGTCCGGGTGCGGGACCTGCTGACCCACACCACGGGTGTGCCGGACCCCCTGCTCATGCTCGACACGGACGGCCAGGAGCTGCCGGACTGGGATCAGGCGCAGGCGTTGGTCTGGATGGTGGTCTGCGCCGCCGAGACTCAGCAGCGGCCGGGCACGTCGATGAGCTACAACCCGATCACGAACTGGTTCGTGCTGGACCGGCTGCTCACCACCATCGACGGGACCGCCCCGGGGGACAGCTACCGGTCCATGTTCTCGTTGCTCGGCATCTCGGCGACCCTCGGGCTCGACGGGGACGTGGCGCCGCCGGTCGCGCCGGTCGCCTCGCCGGAGGAGGCCGTCGGGCTGGAGAAGATGGTCATGGCGGCCCGGCTGCCGCTGCCCGGCACGGGGGTCTGGGGCAGCATGCGCGACCTGCGGTGCGTCGGCGAGGCGCTGCTCACCGGCCGGGCCGCCGACGGCACCGAGGTCGCCCGGCGGGCCACCATCGAGGCGTTGACGGCGACGCACTGGCCCGGCACGGTCCGCAGCGCCCTCTCGGACACCGACTTCGCGTACGGTCTGGGGTTCATGACCCTGCCCCATCTGCTGGGTCGCGCCTGCTCGTTCCGCGCCTACGGCCACGCCGGCGGCAACACCTCCAGCCTGGTGGTGGATCCGGACGCCGAGCTCGTGATGGCCATGTACTGGAACGGGCGGCTGGCCGACGTACCGACGGTCACCCGCCGGCACGCCCTGGTCGAGGCCGTCTACGCCGACCTGGAAATCCACCGGCCTGCGGTCCAGTCACCGCAGGGCGCCTGACCCCGACGGTCGTCGGGGCCAGGCGCCGCGGAGGGTGTCCTTCCGGTGCACTCACCGGCCGGGCAGGGCGTGGCGGTGGCCTCAGCGGCCGACGGACCGGGCGACGCGGAACCCCACGTCGTCGATGCGCAGACTCGGGTGGCTGCGCCGACGGACGGACGCCCGGCAACTCCACTGCTCGTCGAACCAGCCACCACCGCGCAGCACCCGGTAGCTGCCGTAGACCTCGGCGTCGTAGACGTCCCAGCACCAGTTCCAGACGTTGCCGAGCATGTCGTGAAGGCCCCACACGTTGGGCAGTTTGCCGCCCACCTCGTGGAGGCGTTCGCCGGAGTTGCCGCGGTACCAGGCGATGTCGTCGAGCGGGCCGTAGCGCGGGCCGGCGGTTCCGGCGCGGCACGCGTACTCCCACTCCGCCTCGGTCGGCAACCGGTAGCCGTCGGCGGCGGTGTCCCAGCCGGCATGCTCGTCGGCGGCGCGCAGGCGGTAGGCCGGGGTCAGGCCGTCGCGTGCCGACAGCGCGTTGCAGAACTCGGCGGCGTCCCACCACGACACGCTCTCCACGGGCAGCGAGTCGCCGGTGGCGACGCTCGGCCACCGGCCGGTGACCTCGGCGTAGCACCGTTGGGTCACCGGACAGGCGGCGATCTCGTACGCCCCGAGGCCCACCTCCCAGGAACGCTGGGTCCGGCGGTCCGACAGCGTGACCTGGCCGGCGGGAATCCGGACCATCTCGGTGTACGGCCCATCGCTCATGATCGGACGATCGTACCCGGGACACCCGCCACCGGTACGGGGCTCTGCCACGGCATCGTCCGGTAACGCGGGACGGGCCCGGCGCGGAGAGTGGTCCTCCGCGCCGGGCCCGTCCCGCCGGTCGGGGTCAGCCCGCGCAGGTGGCGGTCGCGCCGGGGCCGGTCCCGGTGCCCTGGAAGCCGAAGTTGGTCGACTGCCCGGCACCGACCTGGCCGTTGTAGCTCACGTTGGTGAACCGGACGGTGCCGCTGTTGCCGCTGGACTGTGCGCTCCAGGCGCTGGTGACGGCGGCGCCGCCGGGCAGCGTGATGGTCACGGTCCAGCCGTTGAGGGCGGTGGCGCCGGCGGTGACCGTCACGCTCGCGGTGAAGCCACCGGACCACTGGTTGACCGTCACCGACGCGGAGCAGCCGTTACCCGCCGGCGGCGGCGTGGTGGGCGGAGCCGTGGTCGGCGGAGCGGTCGTCGGCGGGGCCGTGGTCGGGGGAGCCGTGGTCGGGGGAGCCGTGGTAGGCGGCGTGGTGGTGGGCGGGTTGGGCGCGCCATTGGCCAGGCTGAAGGCCAGGTCCGGCTGGAACGACCCGGCCGTGTAGCGGCAGCCGTCCGCCTCCCCCGGCGGCTTCACCCAGAGGTACGCGTCGATGTTGTTGTCGTTGGTGTTGGTCGTCGGGTACATCCCGATGCGCCGGTCGGTGTTGTCGTCGCCGCACCAGTCCCCGCTGGCACCGCCGTTGCGGCTGGTGTCGATGACCTGGCGCTTGCCCGAGATGCCCATGCCGTTGAGAGCGGAGATGACCGCCCGGCCGAAGTTCGCCTCACTGGAGGTGGGGTTGAAGTTCGACACGTTGCTGAAGAAGCCGTCGGCGTACTGCACGCCGGCCGCCCGGAGCCGGTTGGCGGTCTCGTTGGCGCTGTTCCAGGTGGAGTGGCCGGCGTCGAGGTAGACCTTGGCGTTGGGGTTGGCCGACTTGAGAGTCCGGGTGGCCGTCGAGATCGCCTGGTTGCGGGCGTTGATCTCGTTGCTGTTCAGGCAGGTCAGCAGGGCGAGGGAGTCGGTCTCCAGGATGATGATGACGGTCCGGTTGCCCAGCCCCCGGGAGAAGTTGGACACCCAGGTCTGGTACTGGTTGAGGTCCGGCGCTCCACCGGCGCTGGCCCCGCCGCAGTCCCGGTTGGTGATCTGGTAGATCGCCAGCACCGGAATCTGCTGCGCCGCGTTGGCGGCGCCGATGAACTCGGCGGCCTCGGCCTGCGCGGTCGACAGGTTGAAGTTGGCGAACCAGCGGGCCTGCGGCTGACTCGCGATCTTGTCGCGGATGGCGGCGGCACGCGAGTCGCCGGGGTTCGCGGCGACCCAACGGACGACCGCCGAACTCGGGTCTCGGTAGAGCGGGCCGGAGATGGTGCCGGCGGAAGCGCCGCCGGCGGCGAAGCAGACGGCGGCAGCGGTGGCGCCCGCGACGGCGGCCACACTGGCGGCCACCGATCTGCGACGCCGGGAGAGGATAGCCACGTCGTGTTTCCTCCTCATCACATAGATGTGTCTGAGTTCATGGGAGCGTTTCCATGGACGGTAGCCGAGGCACACGCTGCTGCCAAGGTGTGTGGACTTGTCGATAGGCAGGGGACGTTTCCGCTGCACTCCCGTTGGCCTCCGACCCGAAGCAGCGGATGCCTGCCGATCTCCCTCTGCGGCACGACGGCTGATCCCGCACGAGCAGCCGCCCGACCACCGACCTGCCGGCCGCCCCCTGATCCCGGCGGGGTCGAAGGCCCCCGGCCGGCCGCCGGATGCTCGCGGTCCTCACCCACCTGCTGCACCGGCCCGGCCCGGTAGCGGCCCGGCGTCGCGCCGAGGGTCCGCCCCCGGCCCCAGCCATGATCAAATTGCCGGAATGCAGACGACACCCCGGGAGAGTGCAACTGATCGCAATGCGATCTTGAAGCTTCCTTGGCAAGTTTCCGAGGTGCTGGTCGCCACCCGGCCCAGCGGTTCCGGGTGATCCGCGTGCTCGACTGGCCACCTGCGACGGCTGGATCCGGCTCGACGGCCACCGGCTCGACGCCGAGGGGAACGCGGTGGCCCGCCGATCGATCTTCGTACAACCGGCGGGACTGGTCGTCCCACGACGAACCGCCCCGGCGCGACCGGGGCGGTTCAGGGGGCGGGCGGTGGCGACGGGTCGGCCACGAGCAGGGTGAGCTGCCGTACCAGGTCGTCCAGGGATTCGCCGGTGTGCGCCCGGACCAGCCCGAGGGCGAGGTCGGCGAGCAGGTAGAAGCCGAGGGTGCGGGCCGCTTCGGAGTCGAAGGAGGCCAGCAGCGTCTCCGCGCCGGCGAGGTCACCGCGACGGCGCGCGGCGATGACCCCGGCGGCGCGTTGGACGAGGTCGGCGGCGACCGGGACCGGACCGGTCACGCCGGTCAGCGCTTCGGCGGCTGGGCGCGGGCGGCGTCGAAGCGGGCGGTGACGTCGGCCCAGTCGACCAGACCCCACAGCCGGTCGACGTAGTCCGGACGGACGTTGCGGTACTGCAGGTAGTAGGCGTGCTCCCAGGCGTCGAAGACCAGCAGCGGCGTCGAGCCCTGCCCGACGTTGCCATGGTGGTCGTAGACCTGCTCCACGATCAGCCGCCGCCCCAGCGGCTCCCAGGCCAGCACTCCCCAGCCGGAACCCTGCACGCTCTTGGTCGCCGCCGACAACTGCCCGGCGAAGCCCTCGAACGCGCCGAAGTGCTCGTCGATCGCCGCCGCCAGTTCCCCGTCGGGGCGACCACCGCCGTCCGGGGAGAGGTTGTTCCAGAAGATCGAGTGCAGCACGTGCCCGGACAGGTTGAACGCGAACGTCTTCTCCAGCCCGACCAAGGCCGCGAAGTCACCCTTGTCGCGGGCCTCGGCGAGCTGCTCGACGGCGTCGTTGCTGCCCTTCACGTACGCCGCATGGTGCTTGCCGTGGTGCAGCTCCAGGATCTCGCCGGACATGGCCGGCTCCAGCGCCCCGTAGTCGTACGGCAGGTCGGGCAGCGAGTAGAGGCCCACAGCAACTCCTCGGAATCGTCGGTCGGTGGCGGGGCGGGGCGGACACCCGGGCGAGGTCGGATCATCGCGCGCCCGGACGCCCGCCACTGCTGCCACTATTCCGCAGTTGCCATATCTTGGCAATAAGGCCCGACGCGGATGGGCCTGCACAGGTCGCCTCGGCTCCCGGTGCTCCGCCGCCACGAGGGACACCGGCGCGAACGGCGCACCGGGACCGGCAGCGGACCGGGAGGTGGGTAGACAGCGTCGTGGGGGGGGGGGGGGGGGGGGGGGGGG
>NZ_JBTMMT010000056.1:0-43867 GCF_055517075.1 Micromonospora sp. DSM 43699 | reverse complement strand
GGGGTGGGGGGTTAGTGCAGGGGTCTGGGGCCGTAGCCGACTGCCCGGTCCACTCCGACGTGGAAGAGCCAGCAACCTGCCACGAGCGCGAGCAGCGGCCATCCGGTCCCGCCGAGAGCCAGGGCGATGCCGTGGACGGCGAGCAGCGCGCAGGGGGCGACGTAGTTGTGTGCCAGGTTGTAGGTGATCGCCCCGACGCGGTTGTCGATCAGGTAGCCGAGCATCGGGAGGTCGAAGACGAGGAACAGGGCGAGCAGCCACCACCAGGCGAAGCCCGTCAGCACGATGAGGGCGACGGCCGCCGCGGCGACGACGGCGCCCTCGGCCCGGTAGAGGACCGGCACCGGGGTGGCCGGTGGCGGGGTGCGGGCGGTCATGAGCGCGGCCAGGTCCCGAGGGCGGTCACCACACTGTCGATCGTCCTGTCGTAGCTGCGCTCGAGGTCGGCGGTGAGCTTGAAGGCACCGGCGGTCTCCAGGCTGACGAAGCCGTGGATGACGGAGCGCAGGAACCGCGTGGCGTCGATCGCGTCGTCGCCCACGAGACGGTAACCGGCCAGGACGGTGTAGATCACGTCGAGCCCGCTCCCGCTCGCGAGCTGGTCCTCGGTGTCGTCGGGCTCGGGCGCGCGGATGGTCATCGGGTACTGCATCGGATTCTCCCGCGCCCACGCCCGGTAGGCGGCGGCCAGGCTGCGGACCGCATCGGCACGGGCCCGGCCGATGCACGCCTGGGCGAGCGCCGCGGAGAGGTTGCCCTTCGCGCGGAGCATCATGCCGCGGCGGAGCCCGGGAAGGCCGTCGACGTGCTTGTAGAGGGACGGGACGCGTACGCCGAGGCTCTCGGCGAGCGCGGCGAGGGTGAGCTCGTCGGTGGGGTGGGCTTCGAGCAGTTGGGCGCCACGCTCGACGACGACGGCGGTGGTGAGGCCGGCCCTAGGCACCCGCGTGCACCCGCCCGAGGAAGGCGAGCACGGCCGGGGTGGTGAGCTCGGGTCGCTGGGAGTGCGGGTAGTGGCCGGCGTCGGGCACCATGACGACCTCGCCACGCAGGGTCTCGCCGATCCACGCCGCCTCGGCCGCCGGGTCCTTGAAGTCGGGGTCACGGTCGCCCATGACGACGAGCACCGGCGTGTCCACCTCGGCGAGTCGTACCTCGGCGACATCGTGGTCGGTCTGTCGTGCGGTGCGCGAGAAGGCCTTGCCGTACGCGGGCTGGCGGAGCTTGCCTATGACGGCCGCGCGGTATTCGGCGAAGTCGGCGGGTTTGGTGCCGGCGTAGAGGGAGGGCAGGTAGGCCTTCCAGACGGTGGCCACCCAGAGCGGCGACGTCATCGCGTGGAACAGGCTCCGCATGCCCGGGGGCATCTTCGGGTTGCGCACGAACGGGCCGACCAGCACGAGACCGGAGACCTGCTCGGGGTGGTCGGCCGCGACGATGACGCCCGCACCCGCCGCGAGGGAGTTGCCGACGACTGTCGCCGGCCGGCCGAGCTCGTCGATCAGGGCGCTGATGTCGGCGGCCGTCTCGCGGTCACCGTAGGAGGTGAATGTGGTGTCGCTGTCACCGTGACCACGCAGGTCGGTGGTGGCCACGGTGTAGCCGGCGGCGACCAGGGCCGGGGTGAGGAAGCGGTACGAGGTGCGCAGTTCCGCCATTCCGGGCACGAGGATCACGAGCGGGCCGCTGCCCTGCAGGTCGTACGCGATGCGACCTTCCGCGCGGTGCAGGAAGCGGGTCGCCGGCTGGAGGGCGTTCCGGGATTCGGTCATGAAGCTAGCGTAGCTAGGCAAAAAGCTAACTGCAATAGCTTTGGTGTACGGATAGCAGTTCCCGGCCCGGGTGAGGGGCGGGCGTCGGGGGCGGGCGTCGTCGAGCGGGTTACCCGCTGTCGACCTCCCCACACTCGGCGGGGCGACGGCGGAGGGCTCGTACCGTGGAGGGGCCGGCGGCACCTATCGGGGCCGCCGGCCCGTCGCGGACCTCACATGTCGGGGCCACCGGCCTCGCGTACCGGGCGCACCTCGACCAGGCCGAAGCGGGCCTCGGGGATGCGGGCGGCGTGCCCGACCGCCTGCCCGATGCTGGCGCAGTCGACCAGGTAGATCCCGGCGAGGTGCTCCCCGGCCTCAGGGAACGGGCCGTCGGTGGTCACCGCCCGCCCGTCACTGACCAGAACCTTCTTCGCCTGCCCCGGGTCGGCGAGCGCCTCGGCGACGATCAGCTCACCCGACTCGGTGAGCTCCTCCACCAGGGCGGCGTGCGCCCTGACTCCCGTTTCGCGGTCGGTGTCGGACATGTCCTGCCAGGTGTCCCGGATCTGCCGGGTGTGAGTGATCATGATCAGGTACTTCACGGCTGCCTCCTGAAACGGGTGCGACGACTTCCACCCCTGTGTCGAGACCACCGCGCCGACTTCGACATCCGGGCCGGGGACATCACCCGGCGACGGCCCCGCCAGCTCGGCGCGCCGACCGGGTGAGCGCGCTGGTGTCCGGGGTGGTGGCGGAGGTGGATCGCGGTGTTCAGGCCGGCCGGGCCGCGCGCAGTCGCAGGAAACGCTGCTCCGGGACGTTGCGGGTCCCCTGGGCGGCCAGCAGGTAGCACCGCCTGGCCGCCGCCCGGTCGCCGAGCAGGTCGAGCAGGTGCCCCCGGACGACGTGCGTCCGGTGGTTGCCGGCGAGCACGGGATCGGCCTGGGCGGCGGTCAGTTCCGCGAGTGCGGCCCGCGCCCCGTCCACCATGGCGACCGCCACGATCCGGTTGAGCGTGACCATCGGGCCGGGCGCGACGCGCCGCAGCAGGTTGTAGAGCCCGAGGATCTGCGGCCAGTCGGTGTCCTCGGCGCGGGGTGCCTCGTCGTGCACGGCGGCGATCGCGGCCTGGACCTGGTAGGGCCCGAGCGGCGCGTCCGCCAGGGTCCGGGTGATCAGCGCGACCCCCTCGGCGACGGCCGCCCGGTCCCACCGGGACCGGTCCTGCTCGGCAAGCGGGACGGGTGATCCGTCCGGCCGGGTCCGCGCCGGCCGGCGGGCGTCGGTGAGCAGCATCAGCGCCAGCAGGCCGGTGGCCTCAGGATCGTCGGGCAGGTGCTGGTGCAGCTGCCGGGTCAGCCGGATCGCCTCGGCGGTGAGCTCCCTCCGGTCCCACACCGGACCCGAAGTGGCCGTGTAGCCCTCGTTGAAGATCAGGTAGAGGACCTCCAGCACGGCGACCATCCGGGTCGGGCGGTCACCGGGGGAGGGCAGCCGGAACTCGGTGCCACCGGCCCGGATCTGCTGCTTGGCCCGGCTGATCCGTTGCGCGACGGTCGACTCGGGCACCAGGAACGCCCGGGCGATCTCGGCGGTGCCCAGCCCGCCGACCGCCCGCAGGGTGAGCGCCACCTGCGAACCCCGGGTCAGTGCCGGATGGCAGCAGAGCATCAGCAACGTCAGCGTGTCGTCCACGGCGGAGACCGGACCCGGACCGGTCAGGGCGGCCACCGTACGCTCCCGGCGCCGGCGGGCGGCGTCGCTGCGCCACGCCTCCGTCCAACGGCGGGAGGCGACAGTGGTCAGCCAGCCCCGGGGGTTCGCCGGCAGCCCTTCCCGCGGCCACTGTACGGCCGCCGCCAGCATGGCCTCCTGGACGGCGTCCTCGCAGGTGTCGAAGCCGCCGTACCGGCGTACCAGGGTGGTGAGCACCTGCGGGGCGTGCTCGCGCAGCAGGTCCTCGACGGCCGGCGTGGCGGTCACGCGTCCGGGCGGCCGGCGGCGAGGACCGGCCGCACCTCGACCAGGCCGAGCCGCGCCTCCGGCACCCGGGCAGCGAGCGCCACCGCCCGCTCGATGCTGTCGCACTCCACCAGGTAGAAACCGGCGAGATACTCCTTCACCTCGGGGAAGGGGCCGTCGGTGGCGGTCGTCCGACCCCGGTCGACCCGGACCCGGCGGGCCGTGGCCGGGTCGGCCAACGCCTCGGAGGCGAGCAGCTCACCGGTCGCGGTCAGCTCGTCGACCAGGGTGGTGTGGGCCTCGACGCCCAGCTGCCGTTCGGTGTCGGACATGGCCTGCCACAGGTCACGAGCCTGCGCGTTGTGGCTGATCAGGATCAGGTACTTCACCGCACCTCCAGGGTCGCGGTGATTGTCCCATCACCACAGGTGGCGAGGTCGGCCGGTCGACGGGGGCCGGGATTCCGGTCCGGTCGCCGGACGGGTGCTTCGATCGTTGACCTGGCAACGGCGATCGTCGACCTGGCAACGGCGAAGGTGACCGGCCCGGTGCCGGTGCCACGATGGGAGGTGTCCCGACATGGGGGACGCGTTGACGGACAGCCCCGACGACAAGACCCGACCCGGGCCCGGCCACCCCCGCACCGGCCGGTCGGCCGAGGCGGTCCGGGCACCCTCCGCCCTGGACGCCTGGGGGCGGGCGAACCAGCGCGGACAGTGCGACTGGTCCGACCCGGACACCGAGCCGCACCTCATCCGTGGTCTCGACTGAACCGGTGCGCCCCCGGGGCCTCAGGCCGCCCGGCGGTCGCGGGCCTGCGCGCCGTACGGCTGCGCCGCCATCCGGCGGGGTTCGTCGAGTTCGTCGAGCCGCAACCGCCACCGCGACCGGCCGGTGCGTCGGCCCTGCGGCGGGCCGGTCGGACGCGGACCGAGCCGGAACAACAGCACCGTGATCAGGTAACCGCCGACCAGGAACCCGTGGCTGATCAGCCGGGGCACCGCCACCTGTGCGGTGACCAGGTCGTTGACCGACAGCAGGACCAGGGTCGCGACGAAGGCGCTGAGCATCGGCAACAACCCGGCCGGCGGGGTACGGCGCACCGCGACGAAGAGGAAGCCGGCGCCCACCGCCACGTTCCACGCCGCCGACTCGTGCCACAGGTGCTGCCCGGTCGGGTGCAGGTGCTCGGCGTTGACACCCTGGCCGACCTGGGCCAGCCCGAGGGCGAGCTGGACCGCGCCGAGCAGCCCCAGGGCCACCCGCAGACCGTTGGTCAGCCCGCCGCGCCACCTGTCGACGAGCCGTCGGCGCGGCGGCGGCACGGCGGCGAGGATCGTCTCCGCCAGGACCGTACCGGCCAGGTCTGGTGCCGCCGTCACCACCCGGGTACGGGCCCGTCGGGTCACCATGGCGGCGACCTCGTGCCACGCCCGGCAGTCGGCGCACCCGTCCAGGTGCGCCTGGACCGCTACCCGCTCCTCGGCGGTCTCCTCCCCGTCGAGCTGGGCCGACAGGATCTCCCGCCACGATTCGCACCGCATCCAGGGATTGTCGCTCATCCCGGCAGCCCGTCGACGCAACGCTCCGAGAGGGCGTAGCGCACCAGCACCACGTCGCCGATCTGGCGTACCTCGGCGATCCTGGCCCGGCGGCCCGGGTGCCACGGGAACGCGCCGTCGCCGACGAACCGGGGCGCCCGGCGGTCGCCGACGAAGAACGGGGCGACCACCAGGTGCAGTTCGTCGGCGAGGCCGGCGGTGAGGAACCGGGCGTGCACCGTCGCACCGCCCTCCACCATCAGTCGCTCCACCCCCCGACCGGCCAGGTCCGCCAGGGCGCGGGCCGGATCCAACGGGTCACCCGCGTCGACCACGGTGGCCGACCCGGCGAGCAGTTCGGTGGTCTTCTCCACCGCGGGGCCGGCGCAGTAGACGATCTTCTCGGCGTCGCCGACGGTGAAGAACCGGGCCGTCGGGTCCAGCAGTCCCCGTGCGGTCAGGGTCACCTTCACCGGCGACGGCGGCAATCCGGCGGCCTGCCGGGCGGCCCGCAGCCGCGCCGAGCGGACCACCAGCCGGGGGTCGTCCGCCCGGATCGTGCCCGCGCCGACCAGGATCGCGTCACACCCGGCCCGGACGCCGTCGATGCGGTCCATGTCCTCGGCGTTGGACAGCAGCAGCCGCTGCTCGGTGGCGTCGTCGATGTACCCGTCTATCGACGTGGCGCAACTGAGCAGCACGTACGGCCGCCCGGTCGACGCCGGGACGGCGGTGTCCGTCGTCCCGGCCGACACGACACCCATCTCAGTTCAACGACGGCAGGTCGACGGCCCGGGCGGCGGCCCGGCTCGCCTTCGCCGCCAGGTAGTCGGCGTTGGCGGGGGACAGGAACACCCCGGTCGGCACCACCTCGGCCACCGCCACGCCCAGCCGGGTCAACTGCTCGGCCTTGTCCGGGTTGCTGCTCAGCAGCACCAGCTCCGGCACCCCGAGCACCGCCAGCATCTGCGCGGCGGCCCGGTAGTCCCGTTCGTCCTCGTCGTGGCCGAGCGCCACGTTCGCCTGGTAGGTGTCGAGCCCGGCGTCCTGGAGGGCGTACGCGTCGAGCTTGGGGTAGAGGCCGATGCCGCGTCCCTCCTGGCGCAGGTAGAGCAGGAAGCCACCCGCCTCGGTGATCCGCTCGACCGCCTCGCGCAGCTGCGGGCCGCAGTCACAGCGCTGACTGCCGAAGACGTCCCCGGTCAGGCACTCGCTGTGTGGGCGGACCAGCGGCGCGGCCCCGCCCGCCGCGTGCCGGCGCAGCGCGCCCGCCCAGTCGCCCAGCCCGAACGCCAGGTGCTCCCGGCCGTCCACCAGCCCGTCGAACGAGAAGACCCGGGCCGTGGTGGTGTACCCGTCGGGGAACCGCAGCGGGACCGTGACCTGTGTCCGGACCGTCGCTGCCGGCAGTGCGTCGAACATGTGTCTCCTCTGTCAGGCGCTGCCGGCCAGCCCGGCAGCGGGTACCGGTGAGGAACCACCCTGGGTCCCCACCGTACGGTCACCCGGCCGTGCGCGCAGCGCGGACGGGCGACCCCGCAGCACCAGCACGGCGGCACCCGGTAGGGCGGCGACCAGCACCAGCGCCCCGTACACCAGGGCGGTGGCCACCCCTTCGGCGGCGCCCAGGCCGGCAGCGCCGAACGCCCAGGCGGCGACGCCCTCACGCGGACCGAACCCGGCCACGTTGGCGGGTAGTGCCATCGCCAAGAGTGCCAGCAGGGTCAGCGGCGCCAGCACCGTCAGCGGTGCGGTGACTCCGGTCACCCGGGCGGCCAGCACGAACGTCGCCAGGTGGCAGCCGACCACCACCGTCGAGGCGACAAGCACCCCCGGCCCGGTGCGTCGACCCAGCAGCCCGGCCCGCACGTCGGCGGTGGCGGCCCGCACCGCGCGGGCCCGCCGCGACGGCCCGGACCGGGGCAGCGCCCGCACCAGCACCAGCAGCGCCAGCCCGACCGACACCGTCACGGCCACCGCCATCGGCAGGTACGGCCGCACCGGCGACGGCAGGGCCAGCAGCAGCCCCGCCGCGAGCACCACCTGGACCACCTGTCCTGCGGTCCGCTCCCAGACCACCGCCCGGACGGCCCGACCCAGGTCACCGGCCTCCCGGCCGTGCCGCACCGCCCGGTGCACGTCCCCGAGCACCCCGCCGGGCAGCGTCGCGTTGAGGAAGACCGCCCGGTAGCAGTCGGCCACCGCAGTGCCGAGCGGCAGCCGGATGCCCAGCCCTCCGGCGACCAGCCGCCACCGCCACGCGCAACCGACAGTGGCCAGCGCGCCCAACGCCAGCGCGCCCAGCACCGCCGGGGTGTCGATCCGCCGCAGCCCGGCCAGGGCCGGGCCGGTGCCCAGCCACCACAGCAGCACCGCGACCAGCCCCACCCCACCCAGGTTGCTCACCCAGGCCCAGGCCACGCGCCGACGAGCATGAACGGGCGATGTGCCGGTGGCGTCCGGTGACACGCGGTTCCTCCTCGAGAAGATCTCGTCCTTATCTCACGTACCGGCCGGCGGACGGGTTCATTCCACCCCGGCGAGCAGGTCCTCGTGGCCGACGGTGACGGTGAGCCGACCGGCCGCCGCCTCGGCCCGCCGCCGCCGCGCGTAGGCCGCCGTCCGGTCGGCCAGGTCGGGGCGCTGCGCGACGGCCGCGTCGAGCCACCCGTCGAGCCACTCCACGAGCAGCGCCGCCCGGTCCGGTCCGAGCCGCCACGGGCTCGGCCGCACGGTCACCGGCACCCCCTGCCGGGTGAACTCCGCGACGGCCGCCGCGGCGGCATCCGGCCCGAGCAGCACCCGGCCGTCGAGGGTACGTCGCTGGTGGGCGTCGAAGGCGGCGGCGATCTCGACGTCCAGCGGGTCGGCGGGGTCGAACGTCACCCGACCGACCACGGAGAGCACGAACAGGCTCGGGCAGCCGACCCCCGCGCAGGCGGCCACGACCCGGGCGATCTCGTCGGCGCTGAACATGTCCAGCAGTGCCGACGCGGTGACCAGGTCGGCGTCGGCCAGGTCGGCGCCGGTCAGCCGGGTGAGGTCGCCCTGCCGGGTGATCACCTCGACCGGGCTGCCGTCGGCGGCGACCGGCACACCCGCGCCGGCCCGCTCCAGCAGACCCGGATCCCGGTCGTGCAGCACCCAGCGCTGCGGGCCGGGCAGCAGCGGGGCCAGCCAGCGCAGCATCGAGCCGGTGCCGCTGCCCAGGTCGTGCACCACCCACGGGCGGTCCCCGCGCAGCGACGTGACGGACCCGGCACCGGCCACCAGCATGCCGGGCCCACCCTCACCGGCCGGCGACAGGTCCGGCCCACCGGCACCGGTGAGCCGGTCGCGGAGCAGGTCGACCAGTTCCCGGCTGCGGGCGTCGGCGTCGGCGGGTTCCCGCAGCCGCAGCCAGTCGGCGAACGGTTCGGTGGCGTACGCGGTCATGTCCTCACTCCGTCCAACACCTGGGAGATCGTCGTCACGGTGGCCGGCCAGCCGGGCAGGTCGGCCCGCCGGTCCCGGGCCGCGCGGCGCAGCCGGTCGCGCAGCTCGGCCGAGTGCAGCCAGCGGCGCAGCGCCCCGGCCAGCGCCACCGGGTCGCCCGGCGGCACCAGCACCCCGGGCGCGGTGCCGTCGGCGGCCCTGCCCAGCGCCTCGGGCACCCCGCCGGCGGTGGTGCCCAGCACCGGGATCCCCCGGGCCAGGGCCTCGACCACCACCATCCCGTACGTCTCGGCGCGGGAGGGCAGCACCAGCAGGTCCGCCCCGGCGTACGCGGCGTCCAGCGCCGGCCCGGTCAACGGCCCGTGCCAGCGCACCCGCCCGGCCAGCCCGTCCCGGTCGACCCGCCGCCGCAGTGCTGCCACGAAGGCCGGATCGCGGTCCAGCGCGCCGACGCAGTCCAACGTCCACGGCCGGTCGGCGAGCCCGGTCAGCGCGTCGACGAGCACGTCGTACCCCTTGACCGGGGTGACCGCCGCGACGCAGAGCAGCGCGGTGCCGGCGGTCGAGCCCGGGGCGGGGTCGGCCGGGTCGACCCCCGGGGTGGCCGCCGTCACCCGGGCCGGGTCGAGCGGGTGCCGGGCCAGCAGCAGCTCCCGGGTCCAGCCGCTGGTGGTGACGAGCGCGTCGGCGTGCGGCAGGGCCCGCGCCTCGGCGTCGTCACCGAGCGGCATGTGCACCAGCACCACCTGGCGCAGCCGGCCGGCCTGCGCCGCCAGCAGCTCCGGCACGGTCGAGGCGACCAACCCGTCGTACAGCGCCAGCGCGCCGTCCGGCAGGGCCGCGAGCACCCCGGCCAGCCGCGCCCGTGCCGCCTCGTCGGGGTACGGCCAGTCCCCGGGCACCCCGTGCTCGCATACCGCCCACCCGGCCGCCGCCAGCCCGGCACAGACCCGCCTGTCGTACGCGTTGCCGCCGCTGGGCGTGGCCGGGTCGTCGATGTCCCCCGGCAGGACGACGTGCACCGCCGGCACGGGCTACAACGACCGCTCGTAGCTGGCCCAGGCGATGTGCGACTCGTGCAGGGTGACGGTGACCCCGGCCAGCTCCCGGGCGCCCGCGCCCAGCCCACCGGCGTGCACCCGCTCGGCCAGCCGGTCGGCGATGGTCCGGCACAGCACCTCGGTGGTGGTGTTCTGCCCGGCGAACGCCGGCTCGTCGTCCAGGTTGCGGTACGTCAGGTCGGCCAGCACCGCCTTCAGCTCGTCGGTCGCCCGGCCGATGTCCACCACGATGCCGTCGTCGTCCAGCTCGGGGCGGCGGAAGGTGGCGTCGACGACGAAGGTCGCCCCGTGCAGCTTCTGCGCCGGCCCGAACACCTCCCCCCGGAAGCTGTGGGCGATCATGATGTGGTCCCGTACGGTCACGCTGAACACGGTGTCTCCTCGTCGTAGGTGATCAGATGGCACAGCGCGGGCAGTGCGCCCGAGGCCAGGCGGTCGAGCACGTCGGGCAGCTCCGCGAACGGGGACCGCCCGGTCAGCAGCGCGTCGAACACCGGATCGGCGAGCAGCTCCAGGGCGAGCGCCATCCGGTCGGCGAAGCCACGCCGGGACGCCCGCGCCGGGGAGACCGTGCCCACCTGGCTGCTGCGGACGGTCAACCGGCCGGAGTGGAACGCCCCGCCCAGCGACAGCTCGACCGGCCGGTCGCCGTACCAGCTCAACTCGACCACGGTGCCCTCCGGGGCGAGCAGGTCCAGGCTGCGCTGCAACCCGGCGGCGGTGGCGCTGGCGTGCACCACCAGGTCCCGCCCACCGGTGGCCGCCTCCGGCAGGGCGAAGTCGACACCCAACGCCGAGGCGACCGCCGCCCGCGCCGGGTCGGCATCGACCAGCTCGACCCGGACCCCGGGGAAGCGGGCCAGCAGGGCCGCCACGCTGCACCCCACCATCCCGCCGCCGACCACGCTGACCCGGTCGCCGACCAGCGGCGCGGCGTCCCACAACGCGTTGACCGCCGTCTCCACCGTGCCGGCCAGCACCGCACGGGCCGCCGGCACGTCGTCCGGCACCGGGGTCACCGCCGACGCCGGCACCACGTACGCGCTCTGGTGCGGGTGCAGGCAGAACACCGTCCGACCGCGCAGCGCCGCCGGACCGGCCTCGACCACGCCGACGCTGAGGTAGCCGTACTTGACCGGGGCGGGGAAGTCGCCCTCCTGGAACGGGGCACGCATCGTCGCGTACTGGCTCTCCGGCACGCTGCCGGTGAAGACGAGCGTCTCGGTGCCGCGGCTCACCCCGGAGTAGCGGCTGCGGACCAGCACCTCGTCGGGGCCGGGAGCGGGCAGTGTCACCGTCCTCAGCTCGCCGACGCCGGGGGAGCGGAGCCAGAAGGCCTGGGCATCGCGGATCACGCGGGTTTCTCCTCATCTGCCGGGGAACCGAACGAAACGACGGTGTCCTGCGTACCCACTACCGAGGTCGTCGATCATAAACACGGAGGCAGGGTGTCCAGGGTTCGAACCGGTCCGGTGCTCGGCCTGACCGTACAGACAGTCCTGCTGGTCGGGCTGGCCGCGACCGTCGGGCTCGACGTCGCCGGTTGGCTGGCCGGCCTGGCGTACGGCGTCGTCACCTGTGTGGCGTTGCGGCGCGGCCTGCGCCGCCGTGGTGTCGACCGGCTCGGGCCGGCCGACCAGGTGACGTTGGCCCGGGGGGTGCTGGTCGGGGGGGTGACCGCCCTGGTCGTGGCCAACCTCGACGGCGCGGCCCCGCTGGGGGTGCTGGTGCCGATGACCGCGGTGGCGCTCGCCCTGGACGCGGTGGACGGCTGGGTGGCCCGACGCACCGGCACGGTCAGCGCGCTCGGCGCCCGCTTCGACATGGAGGTCGACGCGTTCCTCATCCTGGTGCTCAGCGTCCAGGTGGCACCGGCGGTGGGGCCGTGGGTGCTCGCGATCGGCGGTCTGCGGTACGCCTTCGTCGTCGCCGGTGGGTTGCTGCCCTGGCTACGGGGGAGCCTGCCGCCGCGTTACTGGCGCAAGGTGGTCGCCGCCGCGCAGGGCGTCCTGCTGCTCGTGGTCGCCGCCGACGTGCTGGCCCGGCCGGTGACCGCCGTGCTGGCCGCGGTGGCGTTGGCGCTGCTGGTCGAGTCGTTCGGCCACGACGTCGGCTGGCTCTGGTGGCACCGGCCCGCCCGGCCCGCCCGCCCTGCCACGTCGATCCCCGTCCCACGGGTGTCGTCGGTCGCGGCGCTGCCGTCTGTGTCGTCGGTCGCGGCGCTGCCGCCCGTATCGTCGGTACGTCCCCGGGTCGAGGCCGTCGCCGACCGGCCGTTCGTCGCCCACCAACCGGTCTGAGCCGCACCGCCGACCCGGCCGGCCGCACCGCCGACCCGGCCGGCCGCACCGCCGGGACCCTCCCCAGGAAGGACCATTCGGAGTGTCGTTGTTGTCACGTCTGCGTCACCGGAGCACGTCGGCCGGCGAGCCCGCCACCCCGGCCGGCCGGCCCGACCCGAGGGCCGACCCCGCCGGCGACGGGCCGCCCCCGGCCACCGAGCCCACGGTGGACGACGCGCCGGCTCCGACCGCCACCGAGCCCGCCGGCCCGGCTCCGACCGCCACCGAGCCCGCCGGCCCGGCTCCGACCGCCGATGCCACTGGCCCGGGTCTGACCGCCGATGCCACTGGCCCGGGTCTGACCGCCGAGCCCGCCGGCGACGCGCCGACTCCGACGGGCGAGGCCGTGTCGGTGACGGCCGGGCGGGGGCGGTGGCGCACGGTCGCGGGCCGGGTGACCACCGTGCTCGCCGGACTGCTGATCCTGGCGGTGCTTACCGCACCGGACCGGTTCGACCAGCTCACCCCGATGGCGTTCCTGCGCGTACCGATCGAGGGGCTGATCGCCGCCGGCCTGCTGCTGGCGCTGCCCGGCCGGGCGCGTCGGCTGGTCGCGGTGCCGGTCGGGGCGGCGCTGGGGCTGGTCGCCATCGTCAAGGTGCTCGACCTGGGCATGTCGGCCAGCCTAGCCCGCCCGTTCGACCTGGTCCTCGACTGGGTGCTGCTGGACGACGGGTACGCCTTCGTGACCGACTCGGTGGGCACCGGCGGCGCGGTCGCCGCCGCCGTGGGGCTGGTTGCCCTGGTGGTGGCGCTGCTGGTGCTGACCACCCGGTCGGTGCTGCGGCTGACCCGGGAGGCGACCGGGCACCGCCGGGCCGCCGTACGGGTGGTCGCCGGCCTGACCGCTCTCTGGGTGGCCGCCGCGACGCTCGGCGTGCCGGTCGCCGACTCCGGCACGGCGACCCTGGTGGGGCAGCACGTCGGCCAGGTCGGCGCGGGGCTGCGGGACCGGCGGGAGTTCGCCGCCCAGGTCACCCGGGACGCTTTCCGCGACACTCCCGGCGACCAGTTGCTCACCGCGCTGCGCGGCAAGGACGTGGTGCTGGCCTTCGTGGAGAGCTACGGCCGGGACGCGGTCGAGGACCCGGAGTTCGCCGGTCAGGTCGGCGCGGTGCTCGACGGCGGCACCCGCCGCCTGGCCGCCGCCGGCTTCACCGCCCGCAGCGGCTTCCTGACCTCACCCACCTTCGGCGGGGGGAGCTGGCTGGCCCACGACACGCTGCTGTCCGGCCTGTGGATCGACAACCAGCAACGGCACGACAGCCTGCTGGCCAGCGACCGGCTCACCCTCAACGGGGCGTTCCGGCGGGCCGGCTGGGAGACCGTCGCGGTGATGCCGGCGGCCACCTCGCCCTGGCCGGAGGGGGCGTTCTTCGGCTACGACCGCTACCACGACGCGGCGGGACTGGACTACCGTGGACCGCAGTTCAGCTATGCGCCGATGCCCGACCAGTACACCCTGTCGACCTTCCAGCGCCGGGAACGGAGCGCCCCGGACCGCGCGCCGATCATGGCGGAGATCCCGCTGATCTCCAGCCACTCCCCGTGGGCGGCGATCCCCCGGATGCTCGACTGGGAGCACGTCGGCGACGGGTCGATCTACCGCCGGCCGACGTCGGTGGCGTTCAACCCCAGGGACGTGGTGGGGCGGAGCACCACCGAGGTGCGCACCGGTTACCGCCGGGCGATCGAGTACTCGCTGAACAGCCTGATCTCCTACGTCCAGACGTACGGCGACGACGACCTGGTGCTGGTCTTCCTCGGCGACCACCAACCGTCCCCGCTGGTCACCGGCCCGGACGCCAGCCGGGACGTGCCGATCACCGTGGTCGCCCGCGACCCGGCGGTGCTCGCCCGGGTGGCCGGCTGGGGCTGGCAGGAAGGGCTGCGCCCCGGGGCGGACGCGCCGGTGTGGCGGATGGACACCTTCCGGGACCGGTTCCTCACCGCGTTCGGTCCGCAACCGCCGACCCACGTGGCGGCCCCGCGCTGACCCCGGCCCCGCGCTGACGCCGACCGCCCGCTGACCGCCCGCCAGCAGCGGGGCGGTCAGCGTTTCGCCGACAGCCGCAGCGCGTTGCAGACGTCGACCACACCCGGCACCTGCCAGGCGACCTGGCCGGCGAGCTGCCGGGTGTCGACGTCGGGGACGACGCCCCCGAGGATCGCCACCCGGTTCTGCACGGTGACCGTGATCCGCCGGGCGCGCACCCCGATCCCGCCGACGATCCGGTACGCCACCTCGGCGGCCAGCCGCACGTCGTCACCGGGCGGCCCGGGTGGTTCGGGCTCCGGCCGGAACCAGTTGTCGTCGGGCAGCGGCCACGGCATCACCATGCCGTGCTCCTCTCCCGGGGCCGGTCGGTCGGGGTGGACCGGGACCAGTCCACCGCGTCCCGGCGGGTGTCGAAGACCGGGAAGACCCGGTCCAGCCGCATGGTGTGCAGCACGGTGCGGACGAACCGGGACGGGCCGGCGAGGCTGAGCCGCCGGCCGCGTTGCCTGGTGTCCTGTCGGGCCCGGACCAGCACCCCGAGCGCGGTGGAGTCGATCAGGTGGACCCGGGCCAGGTCGACCACCACGTGCCGGTCGGCGTCGACCGCCTCCGCCAGCGTCCCGTGCAGGTCCTCGCCGGTGGCGATGTCCAGGTCACCGGCGGCGGTGACGATCACCACGTCGTCCAGGTGTTCGACGCCGAGCACGCCGAGCGGGTCGGCGCGGCGTGGCGTGCGGGCCGCCGGGGCCGGCGAGGGGACCAGTTCGCAGCGGGGGCAGCGGTGCGGGCCGGTGGCGAACGGCGAACCGGTCCAGCCCTGTTCGGCGACGAACGTCCAGACCACCTCGGCGTCGGGCAGGACGCGGGCCGGGCCGCTCGTCACCGTCCCGCAGCTGTCGCAGATCAGCGTCATCAGCGGGTCGTCCGGTACGACGGTCATCGGTCTCCTCCTCCAGGGGTCGAGGCCGGCTCTCCGGCGGTCGTGGCCCGACGCGCGGTGGTCGACCGGACTCCCCGCGCGCCGGGCCACTGCCGGATCCGGTGGGTCAGGGCTCGGTACGGCCACCGGCGGTGCCGACGACAAGTGCCACGGCGACCCCGGCCAGGCCGACCTGCACGATCAGCTGCCGCAGGGTGTAGCCGTCGCTGTCGATGCCGACCAGCCGGCTCAGGATGGTGCCGAGTAGCGCGGCGACCAGGCCGACGGCGAGGGTGAGCCAGAGCGGGACCTGGGTGCGGCCGGGGACGACGAGCCGGCCCAACGCGCCGATCACGAGCCCGACGACGACGGCGACGAGGATGCCGGGCACGCTCATCGGCTGTGCTCCGGAACCCGGGGCGCGGCTGGCTGCCGGTGGACGACGGACGGGACCAGCCCGCCGTCCACCGGCAGGGCCCGTGGGGTGGTGACCATGGGCAGCACCCGGGACACCCGGGCGGCACTCAGCACGCGCAACGCCCGGGGGCTGGGATCCCGCAGGGTCAGCACGCCGCCGTGGCGGGCCAGGTGCCGGTGCACGTCGAGCAGCAGCCCGACGGCGGCGGCGTCGAGGTGCCGGCACTGTGAGAGGTCGACCACCACGTGTGCCGGGCGCAGCCCGACCAGCCGGTCGAAGACCTCCCTGGACCGGGCCAGCGCGGCCAGGTCCAGGTCGTCGGTGACGCACACCTCCACAAGCGGTACGGTGCACTCCGGGCGGGACGCTCCCACGATCGGCCTCCTTCCGGTTCGCTGTCCGGTCCCCAGCCTGTGCGTCGAGGTTGGCGGGTGCCGCGCGGACGTATGTCAGTTGCGTGACAAATCCCGCGTACCCCGCGGCCGGTTCGTCATCGTCGGCGTGCACCGGGCACGATCTCCCGATGACGGGCGTACTGGTGATCGAGGACGACGACCGGATCCGTCTGGCGCTGCTGCTGGCCCTGGAGGACGAGGGCTACCTGGCGCGCGGGGCGGCCACCGCGGAGGAGGGGTTGCGGGCGCAGCGGCAGGAGGCCGCCGACTACGTGCTGGTGGACCTGATGCTGCCCGGTCTGGACGGTTTCGAGTGCATCCGGCAGCTTCGCCGCGACGACGACGTGCCGATCGTGGTGGTCAGCGCCCGGGACGACACCCACGACATCGTCGCCGCGCTGGAGGCGGGCGCGGACGACTACCTGGTCAAGCCGGTAGCGATCAAGGAGCTGTCGGCCCGGTTGCGGGCGCTGCGCCGCCGGGGCCGTACGGCCTCGTCGGTGACCTCGGCGGTGGTGCCGGTGCTGGCCTTCGGCCCGCTGGAGATCAGCCCGGAGGCCGGTGAGGTGCGCCGGGCCGGGCAGACCGTGCCGGTGACCCGGACCGAGTTCCGGTTGCTCTGCGAGCTGGCCGAGCACGCCGGCCGGGTGCTGTCCCGCCAGCAGCTGCTCAGCCGGGTGTGGGGTTACGAGACCGGCGACGAGCGGCTGGTAGACGTGCACGTGGGGCGGCTGCGGCAGAAGATCGAGGCCGATCCGGCCAATCCCCGGCACCTGGTCACCCTGCGGGGCCTCGGCTACAAACTGCAACGATGAGACGGCTCGGAGCATGAGGCGGCTCGGCCTGCGGGCCCGGGTCACCGCCGCCTTCGCGATCGGCGCGCTGCTGCTGTCGGCGCTGATGGCGTTGATCTCGTACGAGCTGGTGCGTCGCTCGCTGCTCGACGAGCGGGAGCGGACCGCGCTGCGGGCGGCGTACTTCGACGCGGCGGTGGTCCGGGCCGGCCTGGACACCGACGCCCCGGACGTCTACGAGGTGCTGCGCACCCTGGACACCGGCGGCAGCCGCCGGGCGCTCGTGCACCGCGACGGCCGCTGGTACGCCCGGACCGCCGACGAGGGTCCGTCCGGCGCGGTGCCGGCCGGGCTGATGGCGATGGTCGCCGACGGCGAGCCGGGGGTGCAGCGGGTCCGGGTCGACGGGCAGCCCGCGCTGCTGGTCGGGGTGCCGTTGGCCGACTCGACAGGCTACTACGAGATCACCTCGCTGCGGGAGTTGGAGCAGACGTTCCAGGTGCTGGCGTTGGCGCTGACCGTGGTGGCGGTCACGGTGGCCGGCTCCGGCGCGGCACTGGGCTGGTACGCCACCCGGCACGGGCTGCGCCCGTTGACGGCGGTGGCCGACGCCGCCGAGAAGATCGCGGCCGGGGACGTCACCGCCCGGCTCGCCCCCGGCACCGACCCGGACCTGGCCCGGCTCTCCACCTCCTTCAACCGGATGGCCGACCAGGTGGCGGTGCGGATCGAACGGGACCGCCGGTTCGCCGCCGACGTCGCCCACGAGCTGCGCTCACCGTTGCAGACGCTCTCGGCGGCGGCGAGCGTGCTGTCCCGGCGGCGGGACAGCCTGGACGACCGTACGGCCACCGCCGCCGGCCTGGTCAGCGAGGAGATCACCCGGTTCCAGCAGCTGGTCAACGACCTGATCGAGCTGGCCCGCAGCGACCGGCCGGTGCAGCGGGAGTCCGTCGACGTGGTCGCGCTGGCCCAGGGGGTGTGCCGGGGGCGGGGGCTGCCCGAGTCGCTTGTCGTCACCGGCCCGCCCCGGCCGGGGGACTGGTCGGTGGACCCGAGACGTGTCGCGCAGTTGCTTGTCAACCTGCTGGACAACGCGGTCCGCTACGGCGGCGGCCCGGTCGCGGTGCGGCTGTGGCTCTCCGACGGAATCGGGGTGGTGGAGGTCGACGACGAGGGCCCCGGGGTGCCGGTGGCCGACCGGGAAGTGGTCTTCGACCGGTTCGTCCGGGGCCGGGCGGCCCACGACCGGGCCGGTGGGGACGGCACCGGCCTGGGGTTGGCGCTGGTCGCCCAGCACGCCGCCGCGCACGGCGGCCGGGCCTCGGTCGGCGACCGGCCCGGCGGCGGCGCCCGGTTCCGGGTGGAACTGCCGGGGAGCCGACCGTGACCGGCCACCTGCCGCCCAGGGCCGGGAGCCGGTGGATGCGGCCTTGGGCCGGGAGCCGGTGGATGCCGTCTCCGGCCGGGAGCCGGCGGCAGTCTCCGGCGGGGTGGTGGTGGGTGCTGCTGCCGGTGGTGGCGGTGCTGGTGGTCGCCGGGTGCGGGGTGCCCGTCGACGAGCGGCCCAGGGCCGTCGAGCCGCCGTTCGGGCCGCCGGCCGCCCCGGCCGCAAGTAGTGCCCCGGGCCGGGTGGGACAGGCGTTCTGCCTGGTCCGCGACGGCCGCTTGGCCCGTACCGTCCGGCAGGTCGACGCCGTCGGTGGGGTGGACGGGCAGCTACGCCGCCTGCTGGCCGGGCCGACCCGGGCCGAACGGGCGGCCGGGTTCGGCACCGCCCTGCCCGGCGCGGTGCACGTGCTGGGTGCCCGGCTGGTCGACGGACGGGCCCAGGTCGAGGTGGAGCCGCTGGGGGAGGAGTCCGGCCGCAGCGACGAGGTGCTGGCGTACGGGCAGATCGTCTGCACCCTGGACGGCCGCTCCGACGTCTCCGGGGTGTCGTTCCTGCTGCGCGGCCGACCGCTGGAGGTGCCCCGGGCCGACGGCTCGCTGTCGTCCGGCCCGTTGACCGCCGCCGACTACCCCGCGGTCACCGGCCCGGACTGACTCCTGCGCCGGGCCCGGGGCACGACCAGCGGGGTGCCGGTCTCCGGGTCCTCGACGATCCGGCAGGGCAGCCCGAACACCTCCTCGACGAGGGCGGCGGTGACCACCTCGCGCGGGTCGCCCTGGGCCACCACCCGACCGTCGCGCATGGCGATCAGGTGGGTGGCGTACCGGGCGGCGTGGTGCAGGTCGTGCAGCACCGCGACCAGGGTTCTGCCCTGCTCCTCGTGCAGCCGGGCGCACAGGTCGAGCACTTCGATCTGGTGCGCGACGTCCAGGTAGGTGGTGGGTTCGTCGAGCAGCAGCAGGGAGGTCTGCTGGGCCAGCGCCATCGCGATCCAGACCCGCTGCCGCTGCCCGCCGGAGAGTTCGTCGACGGGCCGCCCGGCCAGTTCACCGACGCCGGTGGCGGCCATCGCCTCGGTGACCACCCGCTCGTCCTCGGTCGACCACTGCCGCAGCAGCCCCTGGTGCGGGTAGCGGCCCCGGGCGACCAGGTCGGCCACCGTGATGCCCTCCGGCGCGACCGACGACTGCGGCAGCAGCCCGAGGGTACGGGCCACCTCCCGGGACCGCACCGAGTGGATGTCCCGACCGTCGAGCAACACCGTGCCGGCGGCCGGTCGCAGCGTCCGGGCCAGGGCGCGCAGCAGGGTGGACTTGCCGCAGGCGTTGGGTCCGATCACCACCGTGAACGACCGGTCGGGTACGGCCACCGACAGGTCCCGGGCCACCACCCGCCGCTCGTAGGCCAGGGTCAACCCGACCCCGCCCAGCCGACTCTCCTGCGTCACCACGTCCTCCTCAGATCCGTGCCGCGCGACGTCGCGCGGCGAGCAGCCACACCAGGTAGGCCCCACCGATCAGCCCGGTGACCACCCCGACAGGAAGTTGGTGGCCGTCGATGGCCCGCTGGGCGGCCAGGTCGGCGGCGAGCAGCAGCACCGCCCCGATCCCGGTGGCGGCGGCCAGGTTCGGCCCGGGAGCCCGGGTGAGCCGGCGGGCCAGGTGCGGCGCGACCAGGGCCACGAAGGAGACCGGCCCGGCGGCGGCGGCTGCCCCGGCGGCGAGCAGCACCGCCGCGCCGAGCAGCAGTTGCCGGACCCGGGACACCGGCACGCCGAGTGCGGTGGCGGTGTCGTCCCCCAGCTCGATCATGGACAACGGCCGGGCGACGCCGACCACCACCGGCGTCAGCAGCGCCAGCAGGCCGAGCAGCGGGACGGCCTGCGCCCAGCCCCGCCCGTCGAGGCTGCCGGTGAGCCAGAGCACGGCCCGGGCCGCGTCCATCAGCGGGGCCCGGGTGAGCAGCCAGCCGTTGACGCCGGTGAGGATGGCCGTGGTGCCGATGCCGACCAGCACCAGCCGGTAGCCGGGCAGGCCGTGCCGACCGGCCACCGCCCAGAGCAGCAGGCCGGTGCCGAGCCCGCCGAGCAGGGCCGCGCCGGAGAGCAGCAGGGTGCCGCCGCCGGCCACCACCACGACCAGCGCGCCGGTCGCCGCGCCCTGGGTGACGCCGAGTACGTCGGGGCTGCCCAGCGGGTTGCGGACCAGGGACTGCAGGATCGCGCCGGAGAGCGCCAGGGCGGCCCCGACGCCGAGCGCGGTGACCAGCCGGGGCAGCCGCAGCTCGCCGACGATGAAGTCCTCGGCGGGGGTGCCGCCGCCGGTGAGGGTGCGCAGCACGTCCGCGGGGCTCATCGGGTAGTCGCCGCCGCCGATCGCGAGCACCCCGAGGACGACGGCCAGGGCGGTGACACCCGACCCGACCGCCAGGGACCGGCCGTGCCACCGTACCGAGCGGTTGCCGAGCCGGAGCACCCGGACCGGTGGGCGGGTGCCGGCCGGTGGTGCGGTGAGTCGCGCGCTCTTCATCGGCGGGCCACCAGACGCAGGAACAGCGGCCCGCCGAGCACGGCCGTGACCAGGCCGACCTGGAGTTCACCGGGTCGGCCGAGAACCCGGCCGAGCACGTCGGCGCCGAGCAGCAGCACCGGGGCGAGCACCGCCGCGTAGGGCAGCAGCCAGCGCAGGTCCGGGCCGGTCAGTGCGCGTACCAGGTGGGGGACGAGCAGGCCGACGAAGACGATCGGGCCGCAGGCGGCGGTGGCCGCGCCACAGAGCAGGGTGACCGCGGTGACCGTGCCGGCCCGGACCAGGGCGGGTCGGGCGCCGAGTGCGCGGGCCGCGTCGTCGCCGAGGGCGAGGGCGTTGAGTGGGCGGGCCCCGGCCAACCCGACCAGCAGGCCGGCCAGGATGAACGGTGCCACCGTGGCGACGGTGGTGAAGTCCGCGACGGCCAGCGAGCCGACCGTCCAGAACCGCAGCCGGTCCAGCGAGGCCGCGTCGAGCAGCATCATCGCGCTGACGTACGAGTAGAGCACCGCGTTGAGGGCTGCCCCGGCCAGCGCCAGCCGTTCCGGGGTGGCCTGCCGGCCGCCGCCGACGGCGTGCACCGCCACGGTGACGACCACCGCCCCGAGCAGGGCGAACCAGATCCACCCCCGCACCGTGGCGACGCCGAACAGTGCGGTGGCGGTGGCCACGGCGGCGGAGGCGCCGGCGTTGATGCCGAGCAGGCCCGGGTCGGCCAGCGGGTTGCGGGTGAGCGCCTGCATGAGCGCCCCGGCCACCCCGAGGGCCGCGCCGGCGAGCAGACCGAGCAGCGTACGGGGCAACCGCATCTGCCGGACCACCGCGTGCTCGGGGGAGGTGGTGGTGACCAGCCCCTGCCAGACCTCGACGAGGGTGAGCTGTTTCGCGCCGACGGCGATGCTGAGCACCGCCACGGCGACGAGCAGCAGCAGACCGAGGCCGAGCCCGGCGGCCCGGACCCCGTTGCGCCGGCGGGACGGCACCACCCCCGGTGGGGCGGTGGGTGTGGAGAGGGTGACGGACAGGGTCGGCTCCGGGTGGACGAGAGCGGCGCGCGCCGCCGGTTGACAGCGATTTAGGTTAGGTTAACCTAACCGTGCCGTCGCGGATCATCGCGGTCCGGGCCTGATCGAAAGACGTCACATGCTGCCTTCCTCGTCCTCACCCCGACTCTCCCGCCGGGGCCTGCTCGCCGCCGGTGGCGGTGCCGCCCTGACTGCCCTCCTCGCCGCCTGCGGCGGGGGTGACGACCCGGCGAAGCCCGCTGCCAACGGCTCTGCCGGCCCATGGAGCTTCACCGACGATCGCCGACGCAAGGTCGACGCGGCCACCGCGCCGACCCGGGTGGTCGCCTTCACCGGGGTCGCCGCGGCGCTTGTCGATTTCGGACTCGACTCCCAGCTCGTCGGGGTGTTCGGCGAGACCACCCGCACCGACGGTTCCCGTGACCCGCAGGCCGGGGATCTCGACGTCGACAAGGTCACCGTGCTGGGCAACGTCTGGGGTGAGTTCAACGTGGAGAAGTACGCCGCGCTGCGCCCCGAGCTGCTCGTCACCCACATGTACGACCCGGACGCCCTCTGGTACGTCCCGGACGAGAGCCGGGACAAGATTCTCCAGCTCGCGCCGAGCGTGGCGATCACCACCGCCCGTACCCCGATGACCCGGCCCATCGAGGGCTACGCCGAACTGGCCCGCTCGCTCGGGGCGGACCTCTCGGCCAAGAAGGTCACCGACGCCAAGGCCCGGTTCGAGGCCGCCGCCGAGCAGGTCCGGGCGGCGGTCAAGGCCAACCCGGGCATCCGGGTGATGGCCTCCTCCGGCAGCCCCGACCTGTTCTACGTCTCCAACCCCAAGGTCAGCACCGACCTGATGTACTTCGCCGAGCTGGGCGTCGAGATCGTGGTGCCCACCAAGCTCGAAGCAGGCGACTACTTCGAGGCGTTGAGCTGGGAGAACGCCGGTAAGTTCCCGGCCGATCTGATCCTGCTGGACAACCGCTCCACCGCGTTGCAGGCCAAGGACCTCGCGGCCAAGCCCACCTGGGCGCAGCTACCCGCCGTCAAGGCCGGCCAGGTGACCCCGTGGGACGCGGTGCCCCGCTTCTCGTACGCCGGGGCGGCGCCCCTGCTGGAGAACCTGGCCACCGCGATCCGCTCCGCCAAGCGCCTCGGCTGACTGCCGGGTCAGGTCTTCGGCAGCCCACCGGCGCGGTCCGGGGGCGAGACAGGGAGAAGGCAGGTCGCGTCCCCCTCACCGGTCCGGTGCGCCAGCCGCCGGGGGCGAGGGGGACGGCGGTCGACGGCTCAGGCCGCCTCGACGGTACGCGCGCGCCGCGCGGGCCGAACGGGCTGCTCCCGTACGGTGCGTCGGTCGTCGACGACGCCGGTCGTCACGTCGCCGGCCATGGTCAGCGCCCGGTGGGCGTTGCGCGTGGCGTCGCAGGGCCACTCCTGGTGTTCGCACAGCAGGTTGTCGCAACGCCCGCCCTGGTCGGGATGGTGCGCGTCGATCACATCGAGGGCCATCCGCCACAGGAGCGGATCGGTCACCCCGGCGGGAACGGCGGCTCGGGTATGTCGCTGCGGGCGGTCGGTGTCGGACACGGTCTCCCCCTTTGTCGGTACCGAAGAAGAGTCTCCACCCCACACGCAAGCGAAACCAACCGCCCGGGGTGGGGATGACCACCGCCACGCTGCGGAACTGTCCGACAGCGTGACCGTTCGTGCCCCCATTCCGGGTAAATCCGTGTGCCGCGTTCGCGGGAAAAGACGGTGGTTGCGGGCGGGTCGGCCGGGGGAGGATGCGGGGATGCTGTTGATCGTCCCCGCCGACCCGCTGCGTCCCCGTCGACCGGACCCGCACTTCGTGGCGGAGGCGCAGGCCGCGCGGGAGGCCGGTCACCCGGTCGCCGTCGTCGACCACGACGCCCTCGCGGCGGGGCGGGACGTCACCCGGGCGGTCGCCGGCGTGCCCGCCGCCGACGACGCGGTCTACCGGGGCTGGATGCTCTCCGCCACCGGCTACGCGGGTTTCGCCGGGGCGCTGCGCGCCCGGCAGGTCACCCTGCGCACCGACGCCGACCGGTACCGCCGGGCCCACGAACTGCCCGGGTGGTACGCCACGGCGGCGGCGCTCACCCCGGAGTCCCGCTGGACGGTCGGCGTCGACCGGGCCGACTTCGACCGCATCCGTACCGGGTTGGGCAGCGGCCCGGCGGTGCTGCGGGACTGGACCAAATCCGCCAAGCACCACTGGCACGAGGCGTGTTTCGTGCCGGAGTTGGCCGACGGTGAGGCCGCCTGGCGGGTCGCGACCCGGCTACGCGAACTGCGCGACGACGACGTTGCCGGTGGTTTCGTGCTGCGCCGCTTCGAACCCCTGTCCGGCGTCGAGATCCGCACCTGGTGGGTGGGTGGTCGCTGCGTGCTCACCGGCCCGCATCCGGACACCCCGACGGAACTGCCCGACGTGCCGGTGGACCTCGGGCCGCTGGCCGCCGTGGTGACGGCGCTCGACCTGCCCTTCGTCACCGCCGACCTGGCGTGGCGGGCCGACGGCCGGTGGCGGCTGGTGGAGATCGGCGACGGTCAGGTCAGCGACCGCCCGTCCACGATGGCCCCGGAGGCCCTGGTCGCCGCCCTCGGCTGAGCCGGGTCGGCGCGGGGCCCGACCCGGGGGGCGTCGGCGGCCGGTGGGCGGCCCGCCCAGCCGGTGGTGATCAGCAGCAGGGCGGCGAGGTAGGTGGTCATCACCCACAGCCCGTGGCCGGGCAGCCGGATGCCCGTCGCCTCGACCCCGATCAGCAGGTCGGACAGGAGGAACAGCGCGCCACCGGCGGCCACCCGCCGGGACACCCCCCAGCCGGCGGCGGCCATCAGGGTCAACGCCAGGCTGTAGCCGAGTACCGGTAGCCGCAGGTCACCCAGCCGGCCCCAGAGCAGCGCGTTGCCCGCGGCCCACAGCGCGAGACAGCCGGCGACGGACACCGCCGGTGGTCGCCGGTGGCGCAGGAACGCGGTCAGGAAAGCCAGCTGGGTGCCGAGGAAGCACCCCATCCCGAGCAGGAACGCGGTGGTGCCGGGCACCAGCAGCGCCACGTCACCGGCGGTCGCGCAGACCAGCCCGGTCGCCACCGGGTCCCACCGCCGGCGTGCGGCGAGCAGCCAGCCGAGCAGCAGCGGGGCGAGCAGTGGCTTGGCCGCCCACTGCACGGCCGGCGCGTCGAGGGCGACCCCGGTCAGCTCGACGACGGCGGCCAGCCCGAACGCCCCCAGCCACCACCGACCGGCCACGCCGGACGCCGGCCCGCCCCGGGCGGGCCGCCGGGTGGTGCGGGCGCGGCTCATCGGACGGGCTGCCAGCCGGGGCGGCCGAGGACGTGCCCGAGCCGGTGCCGCCACGAACCGGCCCGCCGGACGTCGGCCCAGATCGCGGCGTACTCGTGGGTGGCCACCCGCAGCGGGTTGTAGGTGCCGATGTTCGTCGTCAGCCCGTACCGCACGGCGGTGTCCTCCCGGGCGAAGCTGCCGAAGAGCCGGTCCCAGACGATCAGGATGCCGCCGTAGTTGCGGTCCAGGTACTCGCGGTTCGCGCCGTGGTGCACCCGGTGGTGCGACGGGGTGTTGAAGACCCACTCGACCGGTCGGGGCAGCCGGTCGATCCGCTCGGTGTGCAGGAAGAACTGGTACAGCAGGCTGACCGACTGCTGGAGGAAGATCATCCAGGGTGGGATGCCGAGCAGCGCCAGCGGCAGCCAGAACGGCAGCGAGGTCATCGGCGTCCAGCTCTGCCGCAGCGCGGTGGAGAGGTTGAAGTGGGTGCTGGAGTGGTGCACCACGTGGCTGGCCCAGAACAGGCGTACCTCGTGGTGGGTGCGGTGGAACCAGTAGTACGCCAGGTCGTCGGCGAGGAACAGCAGCACCCAGGTCCCGACGCTGGTGGGGGAGAGCTGTACCGGAGCGACGGTCCACAACGCGACGTAGAGGCCGATGGTGAGCAGTTTCCACGGGAAGCCGATCAGTTGGCTGCCGGCGCCCATGGTGAGGCTGGTGGTGGTGTCCCGCAGCTCGTAGCCGCGTTCGTCGTCGTCCGGCGCGAACCGGTACGACCACGCCTCGATGGCGATGAGCAGCAGGAACGCCGGTACGGCGTAGAGCACGGCGGGGATCATGCGCGACGTTCCCTTCCGGGGGACGGGCGGCGGGGGTGGACGCCCGGGACGGGTCGGCGGGTGGGGGGGTGGTGCGGGTCGACCGGTGGGGGGACCGACGGTCAGCCGGTCGGGCTGGTGAGGGACGCGGTGAGCAGGGTGTGTGCCTCGGTGGCGGCGTCGTCGCCCCGGCCGTCGGCGATCGCGGCGGCCAGCCGGCGGTGCCCGGCGACGTCCAGCAGTTCGGTCGCGCGTCGGGCCGGCGGCACCTCGCCGACGGCCAGCGCCCCGGCCACCAGGCTGTTGAAGGAGAGCAGGTAGGCGGTGTTGCCGCTGCCGGTGACGATGTGCCGCCACAGTGCGATGTTCGCCTCGGCCATCGCGGACAGGTCCGGGGCGAGCGCGGCGAAGCCCTCCACGGTGTCGACCACGACCCGTCGTACCGCCCCGGTGGCCCGGGCGGCGCAGCACCGGGCCGCGTCGACCCCGACGCAGGCGCGCATCTCCAGCATGTCCCGGACCAGGTTCTCCACCGGCAGCACGTCGCCGGACTGGGCGAGGGACAGGGCCAGGTCGAGGCCGGCGTGCACCCGCCAGTCCAGCACCCGGGTGACGCCGCCCTGGCTGACCCGCACCAGCCCGAGCTGTTGGAGCCGGCGCAGCGCCTCCCGCACGGCGTGCCGGTTGACGGCGAACGCGGCGGCCAGCTCGCGTTCACCGGGCAGCGGGTCGCCCGGCTGGTGCGCCCCGCTGACGATGCCGTCGCGGAGCTGGGCGAAGACGTGGTCGGAAACGGAGCTGCGGGGCACGGGGACGAAGGCCACGGCAGCAGTGTGCCGGCGTACCCATCAACCCGTCAACTGGTTGGACCAGCCGTACCGAAAGAAACGGCGGCCGGGTCGGGTGACCAGGCCGCCGTCCCGACGGATCTCGGCGATGGCCGTTGCCGGGGTGCCCGGGAACAGCCGCGCGGACCTCAGGCCCGGCCGCGCTCCCGACGGTAGCGGCGGATCAGCGCCGCGGTGGAGGAGTCGACGTCGGACAGGTCCGGCGCGTCACCGGTCAGCTTCGGCGCGAGCTGGTTGGCCATCACCTTGCCCAGCTCCACGCCCCACTGGTCGAACGGGTTGATGTCCCAGACCGCGCCGCAGGTGAACACGATGTGCTCGTAGAGCGCGATGAGCTGGCCCAGCGTCGACGGGGTGAGCTTCGGCGCGATGATCGAGGTGGTCGGGTGGTTGCCCGGCATCACCCGGTGCGGCACCACGTCGGCCGGGGTGCCCTCCGCCTCGACCTGCTCCTTCGTCCGGCCGAAGGCCAGCGCGGCGGTCTGCGCGAAGAAGTTCGACATGAACAGGTCGTGCATCTCGCCCAGGTCGTGGTTGGGCTGGCTGAACGCGATGAAGTCCGCCGGGATCAGCAGGGTGCCCTGGTGGATCAGCTGGTAGAAGGCGTGCTGGCCGTTGGTGCCCGGCTCACCCCAGAAGATCTCCCCGGTCGGGTGGTCGACAGGCGTGCCGTCCAGGGTCACCGACTTGCCGTTGCTCTCCATGGTGAGCTGTTGCAGGTACGCCGGGAACCGGTGCAGGTACTGCGAGTACGGCAGCACGGCGTGGGTCTGCGCGCCGAGGAAGTCGACGTACCAGACGTTGAGCAGGCCCAGCAGCGCCGGCAGGTTCCGCTCCACCGGCGCGGTGCGGAAGTGCTCGTCGACGGCGTGGTAACCGGCCAGCAGCTCGCGGAACCGGTCCGGCCCGACCGCCAGCATCACCGACAGCCCGACCGCCGACGGCAGCGAGTACCGGCCACCCACCCAGTCCCAGAAACCGAACATGTTCTCCGGGTCGATGCCGAAGTCGGCGACCCGGCCGGCGTTGGTGCTCACCGCCACGAAGTGCTTCGCGATGGCCGCGTCGTCGTCGGCGTCGAGGCCCGACAGCAGCCAGGTCTTGGCCTGCTCGGCGTTGGCAAGCGTCTCCTGGGTGGAGAAGGTCTTCGACACCACCACGAACAGGGTGCTCGCCGGGTCCAGGTCGTGGGTCTTGTCGTGGATGTCGGTCGGGTCGATGTTCGAGACGAACCGGCAGGTGATCCCCGCGTCCCGGTACGCCTTGAGTGCCTCGTACGCCATCACCGGCCCGAGGTCGGAGCCGCCGATGCCGATGTTGACCACCGTGCGGATCCGCTCGCCGGTGTGCCCGCGCCACTGCCCGGAGCGGACCCGCTCGCTGAACGCGGCCATCCGGCCCAGCACCCGGTGCACGTCGGCCACCACGTCCTGACCGTCCACGGTCAGCGCGGCGTCGCGCGGCAGCCGCAACGCGGTGTGCAGCACCGCCCGGTCCTCGGTGGAGTTGATGTGCTCCCCGGCGAACATGGCGGCGACCCGGTCGGTCAGCCCGACCCGCCCGGCCAGCGCGGTGAGCAGCCCGATCGTCTCGTCGGTGACGAGGTTCTTGCTGTAGTCGACGTGCAGGTCGGCGACCTCGCCGGTGAGCCGCTCACCCCGTTGCCGGTCGGCCGCGAACAGCTCCCGCAGGTGGGTGCCGCGCATCGTCTCGGCGTGCTTGCGCAGCGCCTGCCATTCGTCGGTGGTGGTCACACTCGCAGCCATCGGGTCGATCTTCTCCTTCACGACGGTCGTCGGCGTCCCGCGCGGTGCGCCGACGGTTCGCCTCCAGCCTGCCACCCGGGGCGCGACCACGCGACGCGACCCGGCGCAGCCGGCGGTCGACCGGGGTCGACGACACGCCAATGCGACAGGTGTACGACACGCCGGACACGTGACGACACCGCGCCGTCGCTGACAGTAGGCTCGCCCTGCCCCGCCCCCCTTCGGCCCGGGAGGACCCATGGCGACGGTGACCGGCCCCCGCCGTTCGACAACTGCCGGCGAGCCCGGCGAGCCCGGTGGGTCCGCCGACACCGCCGGGTTGGATCTGCCGGAGCTGGCCGACGGTGACTGGATGCACCACGCCACCGAGTTCGCGCACACCAGTTTCCAGGCGGTGGCCCGCCGGCTGCCCCGGCTGGTCCGCGAGGCCGTCGCGCTGGCCTGGTCGACCAACCGCCGGGACACCCTGGTCGCGATCGGCCTGAATCTCGCCGCCGGGGTGATGACCACGCTCGGCCTGCTCGCCACCACCGGCGTACTGCGGGAGTTGTTCGCCGCCGGCCCGACCCCGGACCGGGTCCGCGCCGCGCTGCCCGCGCTGGTCCTGGCCGCGGCGGCGGTGGCCGCCAAGGGTGCGTTGACCGTCACCGCCGGCTGGGCGCAGGCCCGGCTGATCCCGCAGATCAACTATGCGGTGGAGTTGCGGCTGTTCGAGACCACCACGGCGGTCGAGCTGGCCGCCTTCGACGACGCCGGTTTCGCCGAGGAGATGGACCGGGTCCGGGACCGGGGGATGGCCGAGGCGGCGTCCATCGTGGACCACACCGTCAACCTGATCACCGGGGTGGTGGGCGTGCTGGCCACCGCCGCCGCGGTGACCGTGATCCAACCGGTGCTGCTGCCCTGCCTGCTGCTCGCCGCCGTGCCGGAGGCGGTGACCGCGGTGCGGATGGCCCGCCGGCAGTACCTGGACATGCTGGCCCGGATCAACCGTCGTCGGCGGATGTGGATGCTGGCCCACCTGATGGCCAACCGACACACCGCCGCCGAGGTCCGGGCCTACCAGATGCGTGGCTTCCTGCTCGCCGAGTTCCGCCGGATGATGACCGTGGAGACCGCCGCGCTGCTCCGGTTGGCCCGGGCGCAGAGCCGGACCCGGGCGGTCGGGATGTCCGTCGGCGGGATCGCCGCCTTCGCGGTCTACGCGGTCCTCGGCGGGCTGCTGCTCACCGGCATGGTCGCGTTGGCGGCGGCGGCGACCGCCCTGCTCGCCCTCCAGTCGGCGCGCAGCAGCCTCGCGCTCGCCGTCTACGCCACCAACAACCTCTACGAGGACGCCCTCTACTACCAGGACTACCGGGACTTCCTCGACCGCGCCGACAGCCGTACCGCCACCGCGCAGGGGCGGCCCGTCGCCGGCTTCGACGCCATCGAGCTGGACCGGGTCAGCCTCCGCTACCCGGACACCGACGCCCCGGCGGTGGACGAGGTCAGCCTCACCGTCCGCCGGGGTGAGGTGGTCGCCCTGGTCGGCGAGAATGGCTCCGGCAAGACCACCCTGGCCAAGCTGATCGCCGGGCTCTACCGGCCCACCGGCGGGGTGATCCGGTGGGACGGGGTCGACGTGGCGGAGTTGGACCCGGCGGCGACCGCCGCCCAGGTGGCGGTGATGACGCAGGACTGGTGGAGGTTCCCGTTCACCGCCGGGCAGAACATCCGCATCGGCCGGCACGACCGGGCCCCGGGCGCGGCCGGGCCCACCGTCGAGGACGCCGCCCGGTCGGCCGCCGCGCACGACATGATCGCCGGGCTGCCGTTCGGCTACGACACCCTGCTGGCCCGGGAGTTCAAGAACGGTCACGACCTCTCCGGCGGGCAGTGGCAGCGGCTGGTGGCTGCCCGGGGCCTCTACCGGGACGCCCGACTGTTGATCTGCGACGAGCCGTCGGCGGCCCTCGACGCCCGCGCCGAACACGCGCTCTTCGCACACCTGCGGCGGCGTCCCGACCGGACGGTCGTGCTGATCACCCACCGGCTGGCCAACGTCCGGCACGCCGACCAGATCTTCGTGATGGACCACGGTCGCCTGATGCAGCAGGGTGACCACGACACGTTGATGGCCGCCGATGGACCCTACCGGGAGTTGTTCGACCTCCAGGCGAGCGGCTACCTCGCCGCCTCCGAGTAGTGGCGGCTCCGGCGTCGCCAGGCCCCGGCGGGGGACGACCCCGGAGACGACGGCGGCCGCCCGTCGCACCCGGGCGGCCGACGCGCGGGTCAGACCGCCTTCACCGGGTGTCGGACCACCCCGTCGAAGAGGTACCCGAGGTCGTTGCGCGCGGCCCGGTCGGGCTGGCCCCGACCTGTCACGTCCACCGCGCGGGCCCGCAACGTCCACCGGCCGGCGGTCGGCGGACACCACCGCGTCGACCACCGCTGCCAGGGCCCGCCCCGGTCCGCCCCGACCAGGGTGGCGGGGTGCCACCCGTCGCCCGTGTCCACCTCGACCCGGTCGATCGGGCCGGCCCCGGACCAGGAGCGACCGGTCACCGTGATCTCGACTCCGGCCGCCAGCCGGGCGTCCCAGGGCAGCTCGAACGCGCTCTTGACCGACTGGGTGTCGACCGGCCCACCGCCGGTCGGGTGCCCGGGGCCGAGCATCCGGTAGAGGCTGGTGTTCCACGGGGAGAACAGCGGGGTGGTGGAGACCTCGACCGCGCCGACCCACTTCACCGAGGAGATGCCGATCCAGCCGGGCACCACCACCCGGACCGGGAAACCGTGGTCCAGCGGCAGCGGCGCACCGTTCATCTCGTACGCCAGCAGCACGTCGTCGAGGGCCTTGCCGATCGGCAGCGGACGACGAACCCGGCCCAGGTCGACACCCCCGGTGACGTATGCCGGGTCAAGGCCCTCCGGCATCACGTCCACCGCGTCGGCGGTCAGCCCGGCGTGACGCAGCACGGTGGCCAGCGGCACGCCCCGCCAACGGGCCACCCCGACACCGCCGAGCCGCCACTGCACCCCCGGGGCCGGGGTGTCCTGCTGGGCGGCGAAGAAGTGCCTCCCGTTGCCGGCGCACTCGACCAGGGCGGGGATCTCGACGGCGGGCATCGCCCGCAGGTCGGCATGGTCGAACTCGACCGGGGCGTCCCGGGTCGGTGCGCCGCGCAGGCCGTCGCCGAACAGCCGCAACCGCCAGCTGTCGACGTCGAGCCGGGGGGTGTGGGTGTGGTTGCGGACGAAGAACCGGTCGTTCGGCACCACGTACCCCTGCCCGGCCATCGCCTCCCAGCGCATCTCGGCGTTGCTCTCCAGGGGGGTGAGCAGTGCGGGAGCGAGTGGCTTGACGATGCCCGGGTCCACCCCGACTGGCTCGGCGGCGAGGGCGACCGGCCCCCGTTCGTCGGCTGCGGCGGCGAGGGCGCTCATCGCCGTACCCAGTTCGATCAGTTCGGTGCGGGACATTCCGTCCCCCCGGGCCTGGCCGGCCAGCCACTGCCGGGCCCGGCGGGCGTCGTGGTCGGCCTCGTCGTACGACAGGGTGGACGACACCGGAACTCCTTCGACTCGACGGCAAGTCCTATTCAATCAGTAGGAGTTGCCGTCGGGCAGGGCCGCCGGTGGACGCTGGTCGGCCGTTCGGTCAGATCGCGGCGGCCAACGTCACCACACCGGCGGCGACAAGCGCCCCGGCCCAGAGCCGGTCCACGTTGAACCAGGCCCGGCGCAGCACCCCGACGCCGAGCACCTCGTACACCACAAGCGCGACGGTCAGCGCGACGCCCAGCATGGCCAGCGTGTGCACCCCGGCCGCGACCAGCCCGGGCAGCGCGCCGGCCGACGCCGCCGCCAGGTGCCCGGCGTGCCCGCCGGTCGACGGCGGGTCGGCCAGCAGCACCGGCAGCAGCATCAGCCCGGCGCCGTGCGCCGACGACATCAGGAACGACCAGCCCGCGAGCTGCGCCGCCGACAGTCGCATCCCGGCCCAGCGGAAGTGCCGCTGCGACAACAGCCGCCACAGCCCGAAACCGACAAGCACCACCCCGCCGGTCACCGTCAGCGCGGTGCTGGCGGTGACCGACCGGGTGGCGGTGACCAGCGCGGCGACCACCGCCACCGAGGCCAGGTGCCCCGCCGCGATCGGCGGCAGCGCGGCCAGCAGCGCCGCCCGGCGGCGCTGCTGCAACCCCCGGGCGACCGCGAGGAGCCAGCCCATCGCCGGGTTCAGCCCGTGGAACGCGCCGAGCGCCGCCAGCGCCAGCAGGGTCCGCCCGGTCACGGGAAGCAGTACGAGTCGGAGCTGGCGTCACCGCCCTGCAACCGGGTCTGGTGCACCCGCAGCCCACGGAACTCCTCCCCGTGCGGGAAGAACCGCTCGTCGGGGGTGAGCCCGCCGTGTTCCGGGTCGACGTCCAGCTTGGCCAGCCAGGCGCCCACCCCGTCGGGGTAGAACTGGTCGTCCCAGGAGCCGTAGAGCGAGTTGCTGACGTAGACCCGCCGGCCGTCCCGACTGATCTCCACCATCTGCGGGCCACCTGCCAGCGGCTCGTCCGGCGCGGCCGGGTGGGCGGTGCGCGCCACGATGCCACCGAGCAGCACCGAGCCGACCAGCACCGGGTGGAACGGGTCGCTGACGTCGTACTGGCGCAGCTCGCCGGTGCCCCAGCAGGAGACGTAGAGGAACCGGTCGTCCACCGACAGGTCGATGTCGGTGACCAGCGGTGGGACCGCGCCGAACGGCTTGAGCAGGTCGGGAAGGTCAGCCGGATCGGCCGGTTCGGCGGGGATGTCGATCACCCGGGTCACCGCCCACGGGGCGTCCGCCCCGGTGCCGTCGCGGTGCCACAACCAGACCGACGCGGACAGGTCCTCGACGCTGATCACCACCCCGACGAAGCCGTACGACTGCGTCGGGTCGTGCGCGGGACGCAGCTCCAGCGGCATCTGGTACTGGTCGCCCAGGTCGACCCGTTGCACGTGCCGGCGCGTGGCGAGGTCCCAGAAGTGGATCGCGTGCCCGTATCTCCGCCCCAGCAGCAGCTCGCCGACGATGCCGTCCTCGATCATCGACGGGGTGCCCCACTCGCTGGTGACCAGGACGTCCTGGGTGAGGTGCCACCACACGTCGTACGCCAGGAACTGTGGACCCCGGTCGGCCTCCCAGGCTCCGCGGACTCCGAAGGTGGTGTGGTCGAGCACGGCGATGCCGCCGGGGCCCTGTGCGCCGTCGACACCGCCGAGTGCCGACAGGTAGATGCCGTCCGGGCCACAGTGCACGGTGTGCGGGCGGGAGTAGCCGGCCTTCTCGGCCAACTCCTCCGCGCCGATCACCTTGACCAGGTGCGGGGCGCGCGGATCCGGCCGGGTGTCGAAGACGTGGATCCGCGACGACCGCAGCCCCGGCACGATCAGGTAACGCCGCTCGACGTGCGGGTGCGGGGCGGTCGGGCAGAGCGCGCTGCTGCACGCGTTCCACCCGAAGTGGTGCAGTTCGTCGCCGGTGTACGGCAGGTCGGTCCAGCCGACCACCCGCCCGTAGTCGGCGGACTCCGGATCGGTGTCGAGCACGGCGATCGCGTCGGGCCGCTGCGCCGTACGGTCGAACGCGGCGACGTAGGCCAGCTTCTCGGCGGGCGCGGTGGCCGCCTCGCGGGGCGAGGGGTAGAAGCTCGGGTCGGGTGTCCAGCGGGTCATCGGGTCTCCGGTGGTCAGACGGCGGGTACGCCGAGGCGGTCGAGGAGGCGGCGGCGCAGCGCGCCGAAGGCGGGATGGTCGGGGGACCGGGCGGGCCGGTCTGCGGGACGGTTGGCGGGCTGGTCGGCGGGCCGGTCGCCGGGGCGGTCGCCGGGGCGTGGAGTCAGCGGGGTGGGGCCCAGGTCGACGGGGATCTCCTCGGCGATGACGCCGTCGTCGAGCAGCAGGATCCGGTCGGCCAGCAGCAGTGCCTCGTCGACGTCGTGGGTGACCAGCAGGGCGGCGAAGCCGTGCTCGGCGCGCAGCCGGCGCAGCAGGGACTGCATCCGCAGCCGGGTCAGCGCGTCGAGCGCCCCGAACGGCTCGTCGAGCAGGAGCAGGTCCGGCTCGCGTACCAGGGCACGGGCCACCGCGACCCGTTGCGCCTGCCCGCCGGAGAGTTCGGCCGGCCAGGCGCGGTGCCGGTCGGCCAGCCCCACCTCGGTCAGCGCCCGGTCCACCCGGGCGCGCACGTCGGGGCCGGTCAACCCCAGCGCGACGTTGTCGCCGACCCGCTTCCAGGGCAGCAGCCGGTGTTCCTGGAAGACCACCGCGGCGGTGCCGCGCAGTCCGGTCCGGCCGGTGGCCTCGGCGTCCAGGCCGGCGAGGACCCGCAGCAGGGTGCTCTTGCCGGAGCCACTGCCACCGAGCAGCGCCACCACCTCACCGGCGGCGATGGTCAGGTCGACCCCGGCGAGCACCGGTCGCCCGTCGAAGGCCCGCCGCACCGCGTGCGCGGTGAGCACCGCCCCCTCGCCGGTCGCCTCGCCCGCCGGGCCGGTCGCCTCGCCCGCCGGGCCGGTCGCCTCGCCCGCCGGGCCGGTCGCTTCGGCCGCCGGGCTGTCGGCCTCGCCCGCCGGGCCGGTCGCCCTGCCGGTGGCGCCCGTCAGGTCGCCCGTAGTCCGCGCCGCCATGTCAGCGTCCTCCTCTCCAGCACCCGCAGGGCGACGTCGGACGCCAGCCCGAGCAGTGCGTAGATGACCAGGCCCAGCACCACCACGTCGGTCTGGCTGAACTCGCGGGCCTCCATCATCAGGAAGCCGACGCCGGTCTGGGCGTTGACCTGTTCGCCGACGACGAGGCTGAGCCAGGCCGCCCCGATCGCCAGCCGCAATCCGAGGAACAGCGACGGCAGCGCCCCGGGCAGCACCACGTGCCGTAGCCGGGCGGCGGGGCCGAGTCCGCAGGTGCGGGCCGCCTCGACCAGCCGTTCGTCGATGTCCCGGATGCCGGCGTAGGTGTTGAAGTAGATCGGGAAGAAGACACCGAGCGCGACCAGGGTGATCTTCAACGACTCACCGATCCCCACCCAGATGATCAGCAGCGGGACGAGCCCCAGGTGGGGCAGCATCCGGGCCATCTGCACCGGCGGGTCGACCAGGTCGTCGCCGAGCCGCAGCAGACCGGCGGCGGCCCCGAGCACCAGCGCCAGCACCCCGCCCACGAGCAGCCCGACACCGGCCCGGGTGAGCGAGTCGAGCAGGTGGACGCCGAGGGTGCCGTCGCCGGCCAGCCGTACGCCGGTGGTGAGGACCCGGCTCGGTGCCGGCAGCTTCTCCGGGGCCAGCAGTCCGGCGCGGGCGGCGGCCTCCCAACCGGCGACGAGCACGACCGGGCTGACCAGCCGCCACCAGCGGACCCCGGGCCGGCGGCGCGGGCCGGCGTCGGGTGGGGCCGCGACGGCGGTCGGCGGCGCGGTGACCAGCACGGTGCTGCTCACTGGAACACCGCGCTGAACCGGTCGTCGACCCGACCGGAGATGTCGACCGGGCCGGGGACCAGTTCGAGGGTGGTGAAGCCGTCCGCGATGGCCTGGAGTTCGGCCCCGACGGCGGGGGAGACCGGGGCCAGCGGCCGGGCGCTGCGGGCCAACGCCCGGGTGGTGACGTCCAGCGGGATCTTCAGCTCGGGTGCGAGCACCGCGGCGCGCTCCTGCGGGTGCGCGATCCCCCAGTCGGTGACCTCCCGGTACGTCTTGAGGAAGGCGCGGACGTCGTCGGTGCGGTCCCGCACCACCCCGGGAGCGGCCAGCACGTACTCCCGGTTGCTGGCCAGGCCGGTGGCGTCGGCGAGGACCTTCACCCCGGGCTGCTCGGCGAGGGCGAAGTACGGGTCCCAGATGATCCAGGCGTCGACCTGTCCGTTGTCGAACGCCGGTCGTCCCTCGGCCGGCTTGAGGTACTTGACGTCGACGTCCCTGAGTGTCATCTTGTTCGCCTCCAGCAGGCGGACCAGCAGCCAGTGGACGTTGCTGCCCTTGTTCAGCGCCACCGTCCGACCGCGCAGGTCGGCGAAGGTCTTCAGGCCGCTGCTCTCCTTGACCAGCACCGCCTCACCCTGGGGGATCGGGGCCGAGGTGCCGATCACCGAGAAGGGGATCTTCGCGGCGGCGGCGAAGACCGGGGGCGCCTCGCCGACCTGCCCGATGTCGATCGAACCGGCCTTGAGTGCCTCGGTGAGGGCGGGACCGCTCTCGAACAGTGACCACTGGGCGTCCGGCGCGGCGTTGCGGGCCTTGACCAGGCTCAGGCCGCCGAAGCGCTGGTAGCCGATGCGCAGCGGGCCGGTACCTGAGCCCGCGTCGGCGGCGTCGTCGGCACAGCCGGTGACCCCGCCGACGGCGACCAGCGACAGGGCGGTGAACAGGGCGGTGGCCAGGCGGCGCACGCTCCTCGGCGGGGTGGGCATGTCGGCTCCTCGGGGGGTGGACGGTGCGGTCGCACCGACGGGGATCGGCGGCGGGCAGTAACCTACCAAGCCGATAGGTTTTATGGGTAGCCTGTCGTGGTCGCCGTCCCATCCCTCAGGAGGACCCCCGATGCCGCTGACCTTCCACTGGTTCCTGCCCACCTACGGCGACAGCCGCGACATCGTCGGCGGTGGTCACGGTGTCGCGGTCGGCACCGCCGGCGGCGCCCGGCCCGCCACCGTCGCCTACCTCGGGCAGATCGCCCGTACCGCCGAGCAACTCGGCTTCGTCGGCGCGCTCACTCCGACCGGGGCGTGGTGCGAGGACGCCTGGCTGACCACCGCGATGCTCTCCCAGGTCACCGAACGGCTGAAGTTCCTGGTGGCGTTCCGTCCCGGCCTGCTCTCACCCACCCTCGCCGCCCAGATGGCCGCCACCTTCCAGCGGCTCTCCGGCGGCCGGCTGCTGCTCAACGTGGTCACCGGTGGGGAATCCGCCGAACAGCGCTCCTACGGGGACTTCCTCGACAAGGACGCCCGCTACGCCCGCGCCGACGAGTTCCTGAGGGTCGTCCGGGCGCTCTGGCGGGGGGAGACCGTCGACCACACCGGGGAGCACCTGCGGGTCGAGGGCGCCCGCCTTTCCCGACTGCCCGAACCAGTGCCCCCGATCTACTTCGGCGGCTCGTCCACCGCCGCCGGCCCGGTCGCCGCCCGACACAGCGACGTCTACCTGACCTGGGGTGAACCGCCCGCCCAGGTGGCTGAGAAACTAGACCGGATCCGGGCCCTCGCCACCGACGCCGGTCGGACGCCGCGCTTCGGCATCCGGCTGCACGTCATCGCCCGGGACACTGCCGATCAGGCATGGGCGCAGGCGGGCCGGCTGCTCGACGGCATCGACGAGGACGACGTCCGGGCCGCCCAGGAGGGGTTGCGGCGCAGCGAGTCCGAGGGGCAGCGGCGGATGCTCGCCCTGCACGGCGGCAGCCGGGACGGGCTGGAGGTCGCCCCCAACCTCTGGGCCGGGGTCGGGCTGGTCCGTGGTGGTGCGGGCACCGCTCTGGTGGGCAGCCACACCGAGGTCGCCGACCGGATCGCCGAGTACCACGCGTTGGGCATCGACGAGTTCGTCCTCTCCGGCCACCCGCACCTGGAAGAGGCGTACTGGTTCGGCGAGGGGGTGCTGCCGATCCTGCGGTCCCGGGGGTTGTGGCGGCACCCTGCCGGTGACCCGGCCCCCGACCTGGCGGCCAGCGCTCCCTTCGCTCCCCAGCCTGCCCGGGTCTGACCCACTGCCCTTCCGTGACTCACGGTGTTGCCGCCCTGATCGGCTCCATCCATTACTCACAGTGAACGTCGTAACCGTCGCTCCACTGCATCCTGGCAGGTGAATCGCGGCCGAACCGCCCTGAGCAGGTGTTTTCCTTCCGTGCCTCGCCACCCCCAACTACCTCGCGCAGTGGAGTGGTGAGGGGGAGCGATAGAAATTACGGTGCGTGACTGTGCGGTCGAAGCATCGTCGCCCGGCGGGGATCGGCGGTACAGCAGCGAGTCAGCGGACTGGCGAGTCAGCGGACCGATGGGTCAGCGGACCGATGGATCAGCGGACCGACGGGTGGAGCGGTGGGTCACCGCTGGCCGGCGAGGAAGTCGGCCAGCACCCGGGTGTGGGTGGAGAAGGCCAGCTCGACCGGCTCGGTGAGGACCAGCCACTCGGTGGCCTCCTCGGTGGGCGTCGACGCAGGTAGCTCCGCCGCCGGCCGCTCCGGCAGCACCCCGAAGACCATCATGGTGCCGCCGTGCGGAGCGCCGTGCACCGCGAACAGTCGCGCCCGCTGCGCCTCGTCCACCAGCCCGGTCTCCTCGCGCAGTTCCCGGACCAACGCCTCGGACCACTCCTCGCCGTACTCGACGAAGCCGCCGGGCAGGGCGAGCAGGCCCCGGGCCGGCTCGATGTCCCGGCGGACCACCACCAGGCCGAGGCCGGTGTCGGTACGGACCGGCAGCAGCGCCACCGCGACCGGGGTGGGATTGCGCCACACCGTCTCCCCACAGGCCGGGCAGAGACGGGGCCAGCCGGCGTCCGCCGGATAGGCCGCGCCGCAGTAGTGGCAGTGCGCGTACGGCAGGACGGTCATGCCGCCGCACGTTACCGCCCCGGGCGGGCCCCGCTCAGGTCAGGTCGACCGGCTCGGCTCGGCCCCGGCTTGCTCGGTCAGGGCAGGGCAGGGCCTCCGATTGGTCGCCGACCCGGTCGGGGCGGGCCGGTCGGTCGTCGCGTAGGACCCCACGGGCCTCCATCAGGGCGAAGCCGAGCAGGTTGAGCCCGCGCCAGCGGGCCGGATCCTCGGCGCGCGGGTCGTCGGCGGCCAGACCGACCCCCCACACCCGGTCGACCGGACTGGCCTCTACCAGCACCCGCTCCCCGGTGCCCAGCAGGTACGCCCGCAGGTCGGCGTGCTGGCCGAACTTGGCCAGGCTGCCGGCCAGCACGATGGCGTAGCGCTCGGCCTCCCACACCGCCGGGTCGAAGTGCCGGACCTCCCGGCCGATCGCCTTGGCCCGGTGCGGGTGGGCGGCGGCGAGCACCCGCTCACCGGCCTCGGTGTCGCCGAAGAGCAGCGCCTTGCGCCACATCATCCAGTGCTCGGCGGTGGGGAAGTGCCGCCCGTCGACGGTGAACGGGGCCGGCCACCACTGGCTCAGGCAGCTCTGGCCGACGGTGCCGTCCCGCCGGGGCCGGTGACCCCAGAAGCAGAGGTACTTCACCGGACGCCCGGCGCGGTGCAGGGCGAGGACGTCTTCGGCGCGGCGCATCGGCATGCCGCACAGTGTCCCCGCCGGCACCGACAACGCGCGCCCGGATTTCCGCCGGACCGGGACGCCCGTGGGGTGGGTCAGGCCGGCGGTGCGCCGGTGTAGGCGGCGATGGTACGGGCGGCGGCGGCTCTTGCGGCCTGCGGGTCGGTGCCACCGGCGATGTCGGCCTCGGCCCAGGCATCGCCGCTGAGCGTCATGAAGCGCCGCCCGTCCTCGGAGCCGATCCAGGTGACGGCCTGCTCGGGGGTGATCCCCCCGCCGTCGGGGTCCAGGTGACCGGCGAGGCCGAGCAGGCCGGAGTCCCAGCCGACGCCGACCGCCCCGGGGCCGTACTCGGTCCACCGCTCGTCGTCGACGTGGGCGACGTGTTCCAGGGTGAACCGGGTCCGATCCTCGCCTTCCGGGGTGAGGCGCACCTCGATCCAGCTGACCTCGCCGCCCATCTCCCAGGTGGCGGCGAAACTCTTCGGCGGGTCGCAGCGTTCCACCACGCCACCGGCGTTGCCCTCGAACTGGTAGCGGCCGTGCAGGCGCAGGTCGCCGGAGATCGGCAGGAACCAGCGGGGGATCCGGTCGACGTTGGTGCAGGCGTCCCAGAGGTCGTCCAGCGTGGCCCGGTACGTCTGGCTGATGGTCAGCACGCGTGCCTCGCCCGCCTCCAGGGTGCGGCTGCCCACGGTCCGCCGTACGGCGCTGATCTGGTGCGTGGTCTCGATCATGAGGTGCTCCGGTGCTCGGTCGGGTCGTCCGTCGTGGTGTGCGACAGCCGTTCGCGCCGACCTCGGGCGAGCTCGGTGGCCAGGGCGTCCAGCGCGGGCGTCCAGAACCGGCGGAACCCCTCCAGCCACTGGTCCACCTCGCGCAGTGGGGCGGGGTCGACCGCGTAGAGCCGCCGGGCGCCCTGCGGGCGGACGGTGGCGAAGCCGTTGTCCCGCAGCACCTTGAGGTGCTGCGAGACGGCGGGCTGGGTGATCCCGAACTCCTCCTGGATGACCGCGCAGACCCCGCCGGCGCTCCGCTCGCCCTGCGCGAGCAGTTCGAGGATGCGCCGGCGTACCGGGTCGCCGAGGACGTCGAAGGCGTGCACGGTGCCCTTTGTATCAGCCACGGCTTATATAAGCAATCACCCGAGTCGGGCGGCGACGGCGGCCCGCAGTTCGGGCAGCCGGTCGTGCAGCAGGCCGGGGCACTGGGTGCTGGCGAAATCCTTGTGGCCGTAGATCTGGCTGGCCGGGATGCCGTACTGCTGGCAGGTGAACGCACAGAAGACCACCAGGCTGTCCCAGAGCGCCTGCGGCGGTTGCACGTCGAGGTAGATGCCGTCGTTCTCGATGCCGATGGCCTGACTGTTCTGCCCCACGCAGTGCGCACCCTGCACCATGGTCCGTCCGTGCAGCAGCGCGTACAGGCTTCCGTGCCGGCCCTCGGTGAGCTGGCCGCCCCGGCTGTTGGTGAAGTGCTGCCCGGAGTCGAGCCAACCGTTGCCGTCCATGTGCAGGTCCTGGATCTCGCGTGAGTTGGCGTACGCGTGGGCCAGGCTGTAGTCGGTCGAGTTGGGAAACGCCGTGTGGTGCACGATGATCTTGTTGGGTCGGCTCTCCACCACGCCCACCGGCGACGACGGCGGCCGGGCCCCCCAGGTGGCGCAGTTGGCGATGACCGGCTGGTCGACAAGGCCGGCGGCGGCGCCGATGACGGCCGGGCCGCCGACCTGGGTGGTGGTGGCGGCGTGGGCGGCGGGTCCGCCGGTCGGGGGCGACGTGGTCGCTCCGGCGGCTACACCGAGCAGGACCGCGCCGCGCAGCACACTGCGCCGCGACACGGGTACGGACATGGCGGGCTCCTCGGGGTGACGGGAGGTGCCGGCCGCGGACCTGGTGGGCCCACGGCCGGCGGGCGGGGCGGCTGCGGCGTCGGTGGTGCTCGGGCTGATCAGGATGGGTGGGTCAGCAGGGGCCGTTGCAGGCCAGCACCCGGAGCCGGTCGAGGGTGCCGTTCCAGACGTTCTGGTCGCCCGGGAAGGTGCCCGACGACGCCCACTGCCAGAAGGAGTACGTGGACCAGCCGGCCGGCAGGGTGCCCACCGTGCCGGCGTAGCGGGCGATCCAGAGCGGGTTGTTGGCGGCGAAACCGCTGTAGTTGCCGGTGCAGGTGGTCCACCAGTCGGTGGTGGTGTAGATCGTCGCCCAGCGCCCGGTGCGGGAGTGGTACTGGTTGACGAAGGACGCGATCCAGCTGCGCATGGCGCTCTGGCTCAGCCCGTAACACGTCGCGCCGTACGGGTTGTACTCGATGTCGAGCGCGCCGGGCAGCGTCCGGCCGTCCTTCGACCAGCCGCCGCCGTGGTCGACGAAGTAGTTGGCCTGGGTGGCACCGGTCGTGGTGTCCGGCCGGGCGAAGTGGTACGCGCCCCGGATCATCCCGACGTTGTACGACCCGTTGTACTGCTGGGCGAAGTACGCGTTGGTGTAGTAGGTGCCCTCGGTGGCCTTGACGTAGGCGAACCGGGCGCCGTTGTTCCAGGCGGCGGACCAGTTGACGTTGCCCTGGTAACTGGAGACGTCCATGCCGGGCAGCCCGGCGGGGGCGGCGGCGGCCGGGGTGACGACGCCGAGCGTGGCGCTGGCGACCATGGTGGCGGTCGCCAGCAGCGTACCCGTGACCGTGCGGAGACGGTTCATCTTTCCTCCCTGGGGGATGCCGTGTGGGTGCGGCGGGAGCGACGAAAGGAACTGTCAGGTATTAGGTCACGAACGGAGAAAGCTTTCAATAGCTGTACTTAAGATTGTCGATATGTGCCGGTTGGTGGATCGGCGCAGGGCGCAACGGTCGACATCCGCCCAGACCGGGCCGGCCGAGGTTGTGGCGGGGCGGAACCCGGCCGGTCCGGTGGGGTTCAGGCAGTGGGGCGGGATTCAGGGGCTCGCGCGGGGGTGCAGGTGGTGGGTCGGGTTTCGGGCGGCGGGGTGGGGTTCAGGTGGTGGGGTGGGCGAGGATCTCGGCCGCCGCCCGCTCGCCGGCCAGCACCGCGCCCTCCAGGTAACCGGCCCAGGGGGTCGCCGTCTCGGTGCCAGCCCAGTGCACCCGCCCCACCGGCTGCCGCAGCGCGGGACCGTAGTCTCGCCACGAGCCGGGTGTCAGCGCCCCGCAGAAGCAACCCCGGGTCCACTCGTCGGCCGACCAGTCGTACTCGACGAGGTCGTCGGGCGCGGCGGCGGCCGGGCCGACCAACTCCACCAGCGCGGCCAGCACCGCCGCCCGCCGTTGGCCCGGCGACAGTCGGCGCAGTTCACGGGCCTGTCGACCGTAGCTGAACGCGGTCAGCACCCCGCGCGACGAGTCCGGGGTGGAGTTGTCCACCGTCTCCGTCACCGGCCCGTCGGCCGACGTGGTCACCCCGGAGCGCCCGTCGGCCCGCCAGAACGGCGTCGGGTAGACCGCGTGCAGTTTCAGCGCCACCCCCATCGGCATCCGCTGGGTCAGCCCGTCGCGCAGGGCGGGCAACGCCGGGGAGTACGTGATCCGGCCCGCCAGCGCCGGGGCCACCGCCACCACCACGGCGTCCGCCCGGTGCGCCCCCTCGTCGGTGTACGCCACCACGCCGAGATCGTCCTGGTGGATCGCCCGCACCGGTGCCCCGGACAGCACGGTCCCCGCTGGCAGCGCCGCCGCCATCCGCTCGGCCAGAGCCGCCGGCCCGCCCACGATCCGATCCTGCTGGGCACCGCCGGCCATCCCCAGCAGCAACCCGCTGCCACCCCCGCTGCGCAGGTAGAACAGCATCTGCAACAGCGACACCTCGTCCGGGTCTGCCGCCAGCAGTCCACCGGCGAGCAGCCGACCCACGTACCGGGCGGTCACCGGATCGGGCGCGGCGCTTGTCAACCACGCGCCGAGGGTGAGTCGATCCCACTCGTCCGCCCGCGCCGCCCGCCACGGCGCAGCCGGATCCACAGCGGCGGCGAAGCCGTCCAGCAGCTCCACGGTCCGCCACACCGACTCCGGCGGGGCCTCCCGCAGCCGTCCGTCCCAGCGCACCGCCGGCCGGCCGCGTGCCGCCGAGGGGAAGGTGGTCAGCCCGTGCCCGGCCACCAGCGCGGCCATCCGCTCCTGGGTCGGCCCGATCCACTGCGCACCCAGATCCAGCGCGGTGCCGTCGTCCAGCCGCCGGGTGAGCACCCGCCCACCGACCCGCCCCCGCGCCTCCAGCACCCGCACCCGCGCCCCACCCCGGCACAACGCCGCCGCAGCAGCGAGCCCCGAGAACCCCCCACCGACCACCACCACCCGCACCCACCACGCATACCCCACCC
>NZ_JBTMMT010000055.1:0-43884 GCF_055517075.1 Micromonospora sp. DSM 43699 | reverse complement strand
GCCACCGCCACCGCCACCGCCACCGCCACCGCCACCGCCACCGCCACCGCCACCGCCACCGCCACCGCCACCGCCACCGCCACCGCCACCGCCACCGCCACCGCCACCGCCACCGCCACCGCCACCGGTGGACAACTCCGCCGCCTGTCGAGCCGGTGCGGGACGACCTTTGACGATTCCGGATTCAGGAAAATCCAAAAAACCACGCTGAGTGATTGCGGCAGCCCATCTCGGCATTATTACTTTCAGTAACCCAAAGAGCGCCACCATCAAGCTCCCCGCGAGGCCAAGATCCGCCACACCCCACTGAGCAGCGTAAATGCAATCACCTCCTCGCCCAGCCCTCACCCTCATGCCAACGCTTTGCTCTGCTGCCCGCTATGCGAAACACACCCACGGTTACCGTCGCGCGGGGGGCAGCAGAGCGAAGCGTGCGAAGGGGAGTGGGGGATGGCTGGTGTTCGATCACAGAATGTAACGGATGAGCGCGGTCAGCCCCGCTATTCCACGCATAGACGGGCAGCATCAGGCTCGACGACAATTCGGAGGCTGACACCACGTCAAGCCCGCAGCTCCCACGCTGACCCCACACCGCACCCACATCGCGCCGGCGCCACCACGTCAAGCCCGCGTCGGCAACCGTGACGTCATCCCCACGCTGGCCCGCACCCCGCACCCCGGTCCGGGGATCCGGGACCCCGGATCCGGGACCCGACTGCGGCACCGCATCAGCCGCGCGGCAGAACGAGGTGCCCGCCGGCACCGCATCAGCCACGCGGGACGACGAGTCGCCTAGCCGGCACCCCGTCAGCTGCGCGGGACGGCCAAGCGGTAGCCGACGCCGCGTACGGTCTGCACCTGGGGGCCGCCGGACACCGTGCGCAGTTTGCGGCGCAGCCGCTTGACGGCCGAGTGCAGGATCGCCGCGTCACCCAGCCATGCACCGCCCCAGACGGAGCCGAACATCCGTTCGTAGCTCCACACCGCCCCCGGGTCACCGGCCAGCCGGGCCAGCAGTTCCCGCTCCAGCCGGGTCAGCGCCAACGGCTCCCCCTGCCAGGTGACCAGGTGACCGGCCGGGTCGACGACCAGGTCGCCGCAGCGCACCGAGGTGGGGGCTACGGCAGCGGGCACCGCGGGGGCGGGGAAGAGCATGGCGCGCAGCTCGGCCAGGTCCGCGCAGATCACCACCGGCCCCAGGTCGTCGAGCCGGCGGACCACCCGTTCCCGGACGGAGACGTCGGCGCTGACACAGACCACGAACGGGATGTCGACACCGGTCACACGTCCTCCCAGGACCGCACCTGCCGCCCGCTCCCGACGCTCCCGTCTGCCCACGACAGGTGCCGGCACGGCTGGTGTCAGCCTAACGGTCAGCGTGGCGCCTGGTTACTGACCGAATACTGACCGACCCGATCCATTGATCAGCTTGGTTCCCCGGCTGAGCATGATGCACAGCGGCCGTGGGGGGCCGGCCTGCCAGCACCACCAGCACCACCCACCGGCCACCTCCTCAGCCGCTGCGCGTGGCCGCGACCCCGGCACACGCGGCCGGACCCGAACCGATCGGGTCCGACGACGTGGGGAGGAACAGTGCTCAGACGACCGACCGGACGACCGTCCCGGTGGAGACTGGTGGCCGCGCTCGCGGCCGGACTTCTGGGTCTCACCGCCCAGCCTGCCCTACCCGCCGGGGCCGCGCCGGCCGCGCCCCGGGCCACCGTGGACCGGCAGGTCCTCGACGGGCTCGCCGACGGCACCGGGACCTTCCTGGTCTACCTGCGTGAGCAGGCACCGCTCGCCGAGGCGGCCCGGCTGCGCAGCCCGGACGCCCGCGCCGGCGAGGTGCACCGGTTGCTCACCACCACCGCCGAGCGGACCCAACGCGGCCTGCGGGCGGTGCTCGACGAGCAGAAAGCGACCTATACCGCGTACTGGATCGCCAACGCGCTGCGGGTGACCGGGGACCGGGCGCTGCTGGACGTCGTCGCCGCCCGGCCGGAGGTCGACCGGATCGCACCGACCCGCAGCTACCCGCTGGTCCGGCCGGTCCGCGGCACGGCCGCCCGCGCCGGCACGAACGCCGCCGAGTGGGGGCTGACCAACATCGGCGCGCCCCGGGTCTGGGACGAGTTCGGCGACCGGGGCGAGGGCCTGGTGGTCGCCAACATCGACAGCGGCGTGCAGTACGACCACCCCGCGCTGGTCGGGTCGTACCGGGGCAACCTCGGTGGCGGCACCTTCGACCACAACTACGACTGGTACGACCCGGCCGGGATCTGCCCGCAGGACGCGCCCTGCGACAACAACGACCACGGCACGCACACCATGGGCACGATGGTCGGCGCGGACGGGGCCGGCAACCAGGTCGGCGTCGCCCCCGGCGCGAAGTGGATCGCCGCCAAGGGTTGCGAGTCCAACAACTGCTCGGACGCCTCGCTGTTGGCCGCCGGTCAGTGGGTGCTCGCCCCGACCGACCTCAACGGCCAGAACCCCCGCCCCGACCTGCGCCCCGACATCGTCAACAACTCCTGGGGCGGCGACGGCGGCGACCCCTGGTACCAGCAGACAGTGGCCGCCTGGCGGGCCGCCGGGATGTTCCCGGTCTTCTCCTCCGGCAACGACGGCCCGGCCTGCGGCAGCGCCGGCTCCCCCGGCGACAACCCCAACGCGTACGCGGTCGGCTCGTACGACGTGAACAACAACATCTCCAGCTTCTCCGGTCGGGGGAACGCCACCGACCCGGCCGGGTTGAAGCCGAACATCGCCGCGCCCGGCAGCAACGTGCGGTCCAGCGTTCCGGGAGGCGGGTACGCGGCGTTCAGCGGCACCTCGATGGCCGCCCCGCACGTGGCCGGCACTGTCGCCCTGGTCTGGTCGGCCGCGCCCAGCCTGCGCGGGAACGTCGCCGCCACCGAGACGCTGCTCGACCGCACCGCGACGGACGTCGACGCGACCGCCTGCGGGGGCACCGCCGCCGACAACAACGTCTTCGGTGAGGGGCGGCTCAACGCGTACGAGGCGGTGCGGCAGGCCCCGCGCGGGCCGGTGGGCCAGGTCAGCGGCCGGGTCACCGACGTGGCCACCGGCGACCCGGTGGCGGGTGCCACCGTCACCGACGGCGACCGCAGCATCGTCACCGGCACTGACGGCCGGTACACGCTGACCGTGCCGGCCGGCGAGACCACGCTGACCGTCTCCGCGTACGGCTTCCGCACGGCGACCGGCACGGTGACCGTGCCGGAGGACGGCACGGTGACCCGGGACTTCGCCCTGACGGCGACGCCGACGGTCACCGTCTCCGGCCGGGTCACCGACGGTTCCGGGCATGGCTGGCCGTTGTACGCCAGGATCGAGGTCGCCGGCCGCCCCGGCGCACCGGTCTTCACCGACCCGGTGACCGGCAGGTACTCGTTCACAGTGGCCGGCAACACCGACTACAAGCTCACCGTCACCGCGAAGTACCCGGGCTACCGGACGGCGACCAAGGACCTGACCGTCGGCGCGACGGGCGTCACGGCGGACGTCCCGGTGCCGGTCGAGGCGGCCTGTGCCGCCGCCGGCTACACCGGCAGTCTGAGCGCGCCACTGCTGACGCAGAGCTTCGACGGCACCACCGCCCCGGAGGGCTGGTCGGTGCGCAACCGCACCGACAAGGGCGGCTGGGTCTTCGACGACCCGGGCGCGCGGGGCAACCTGACAGGCGGTACCGGCGGGTTCGCGATCGTCGACAGCGACAAGTTCGGCACCGGCAACACCCAGGACACCGACCTGGTCACCCCGGCTGTCGACCTGTCCGCCTCGGCCGCGCCGCTGCTGCGCTTCCGCAGTGACTGGCGGGCGGTCGGGATCACCGACACCGCCGACGTGGACGTCTCCACCGACGCCGGGACGAGTTGGACGAACGTCTGGCACCAGACGGCGAGCCGGCGCGGCCCCCGGGTCGAGGAGGTGCCGCTGACCCCGGCGGCCGGCGCGACCGGTGCGCTTGTGCGCTTCCGGTTCAAGGGCACCTACGCCTGGTGGTGGCAGGTGGACGACGTCCAGCTGGTCAACCGGGACTGCACGCCCGTTCCGGGTGGGCTGGTGGTCGGCAACACCACCGACCGCAACACCGGCACACCGGTCAACGGGGTGACGGTGACCAGCGTGGACCGGCCCACCGACACGGCCGTCTCGGCGGCCACCCCGGACGACCCGAACCTGCCGGACGGCTTCTACCACCTGTTCTCCGGGCTGACCGGCACCCACCCGTTCACCGCTGCCCGGCCGCCGTACACGACGGTCACCCAGCAGGTGACGGTGGTGGCGGACAGCACCCGCCGGGCCGACCTGGCCCTGGCCGCGGGGCGGCTCACCGTCAGCACCACCACGATCGAGGCCCACCAGCCGTACGGCAGCACCCGCAACGCCAAGGTGACGGTACGCAACACCGGCTCCGCCCCGGCGACTGTGGAACTGCTGGAACGTGGTGGCGGGTTCGAGGTGCTGGCCACCGGTGGCGCTCCGCTGCGGGAGCAGGTGGTCAAGGGGATCAGCACCGGTCGTACCGGTGTTCGTTACGGCGGCGGGAACGCGGACGCCGCGCCGCAGGCCGACGACGCCTGGACCAAGATCGCCAACCTGCCCGCCGCGATCTACGACAACGCGGCGGCCAACCTGGACGGCAAGGTCTACTCGGTGGGTGGCGGTGGGGACACCGGCAACGAGCGCAAGGCCTGGGTGTTCGAGCCGGCCACCGGCACCTGGACGGCGCTGCCCGACCTGCCGCACGCCCGGTCCAAGCCGTCCGCCGTGCCGATCGGCGGCAAGCTGTACGTGCTCGGCGGCTGGGGCGCGACTGACGGCACGGAACCGTCGGTGGACGTCTTCGACCCGGCCAGCGGCACGTGGAGCACCCTGGCCGGGGCGGTCAACCCGGCCCCCGCCGCCGCAGCCGGCACCGCCGTGGCCGGTGGCAAGGTCTATCTGGTCGGCGGCTGCGTCGACGGCACCTGCACGGAGTCCGACAAGCTGGTGGTCTTCGACCCGCGTACCGGCACGTTCCGGGCCGGGGCGGCCTATCCGCATCCGGTCTCCTGGCTGTCCTGCGGCGGGATCGGCGCACAGGTCTACTGCGCGGGCGGGGTCGCCGCCGACGAGTACACCGACGCCTGGCGGTATGACCCGGCGTCGGACGCGTGGAGCCCGCTGCCGAACCTCCCGGTCGACCTGTGGGGCTCCCAGTACGCCTCGGCCGGCGGCATGCTGGTGCTGGCCGGCGGGGTGACCGGCAACTCGACGTCGGTGACCAACCGGACGGTCGGCTTCGACCCGGTAGCCGGGGCCTGGCGGAACCTGCCCAATGCCCAGTTCGGCAGGTACCGGGGTGCCGCCGCCTGCGGGGCGTACAAGATCGGTGGTTCGCCCAGTTCGTTCGTCGGCTCGGCGGACAGCGAGCGGCTCGGCGGGCTGGAAGGCTGCGCGGACGCCAGTGACCTGCCGTGGCTGTCCACCGCACCGACCAGCTTCACGCTGGCCCCGGGCGCGTCCCAGACGGTCACCGTCACGCTGACCGCCACGGCGGCGGCCGGGGTGGCCCAGCCCGGGGTCTACTCGGGTGAGCTGGGGTTCACCTCGGACACCCCGTACCCGGTGTCGTCGGTCGGGGTCGAGATGAACGTCTCGCCGCCGAACAACTGGGGCAAGATCCAGGGCACGGTGACCGGGGTGACCTGCGGCGGCCAGACCGTCGGCGTCCCGGCCACGGTCCGGCTGAACCTGGTCGGATCGACCACCGGCACCACGCTCACCGCCGACGGCCAGGGCAGGTACGCCTGGTGGCTGCCGAAGGGCCGGTACGAGGTGATCGTGGCGAAGGACAGTTGGGTGCCCCAGGCCCAGCGGACGGTCGTCGAGGCGGGCATCGTCGGCACCCTCGACTTCCGCCTGGCCCCCACGTCGACCTGCGCGGGCGCACGGGTGTCCGGCAGCTAGACCGGTAGGCGCACCACACGGTGGCCGTCGACCCCGCCCGGGTCGGCGGCCACCGCCATGTCCTCAGGTCAGCAGGGCCACCCAGGGTCGTCCTGACCCGGCACCCGCCCTGGGATCCGCGCTCTCCTCGGACCGCCCCCGGGGCCGGGTCGGCCGACCCGGGCCCGGGTGGGCCGGCACCAGCCCGGGGAGCCGTGCACCCCTCGGCTGTCTCGGGTCCCCACACTATGTTCCGAACGGTGTATGCCTGTCCGTCATTTTTATGACGGACAGGCATACACCGTCGCTGAGGAAACAGTCCCCACCGGGTCCGGCCGTTGGCAGCCGACATCGTGTCCATGAGGGCCCAGCGGGCTCGGTGCCCGACGCTCAGCAGGACCCGGCAGTGCCCAACCGCTGGAGCGCGAGGGGCCCAACCGCTGGAGCGCGCTATTTCGTTGATGTGGTGGCATCCGATCGGGCGGATGCCACCACATCAACGAAACTGAGTTGATCATGATGTCTCGGCACACCCCCGGTCGGCACCCGGGCCGGTAGAGAGCCGCCACGCCGGCCGCCGGGCGGCCCATTCACGCCGCCGACGACTCAACGGGTACCCTTCCGCGCCGCCGACGACCTCGGCGGCGCCCGTTCGCGGCAGCTCGCCGCTCGGGCACCACTACTTCATGGTTGTAGTGGCATCAAAGCAAGCGGATGCCACTACAACCATGAAGTTGAGTCGATCATGGAGGAGGGACTTCACCGTCACCGGGGCCGGCCAGCCCCGCAACCCGAGGAAGCGTCGACCGCCGTCAGGGCTTCCGCAGCCAGGTGGCCGGATCAGTGACGTAGATACCCTTGCCCTGGTGACGGCTGATCACCCCAAGCGCCTCCAGCCGCACGTTGACCAGGTTGATCGTTGACGGGCTGACCTTGAATCGGCTGCACTGCTCACTGATCGAGGGCAGCTTGTCCCCTGGTTTGTACTTGCCCGACCTGACGTCGGCAACAATCTCGTCGGAGATCCGGATGTAGTCCGGGGTCGCAGGCATGGCACTCCTCGCGTGGCACCTGCGATTCGATCACGCCCCCATCACGACGTGCAACTACGCGCTGCAACCGGTCGTTTACTCTTTCCAGTTCTTCAAATAAGTTGGTCGGCGAGCACTCCTCGCGTGGCAACGAGCAGGGCTCTCCCCCGGTCGGGGCGGGTGTAGTGGAAGGGAACCCGCCCGCCCCGGCCACCTTCCACGGCAGCACGATCCCCGCTGCCCCTGCGGAGAGGTGGTCCCCATCGTGTGCAGGTTCCTGCGGCTGTTCCGCCGGAAGCGGTCGACAGCACCCGACCGGCCCGAGGCAACAGGCCGGCCCGAGACAACAGGCCGCACCACGGCGGCCGAGCGGCCGCCCGCCCGGCACCGCGACACCAACCGACCCACGAGCTACCAGACCCCGACCGACCGGCCCCGGAACAACCAGGCACCGACCAACCGGCACGCGAGCAGCCGGATCGACAACCGCCCCACCGGGCGGTCCGGGCCGCCGGGGCGGCGGAACACCGGGCACCACTACCGGTCGGCGGCACACCGGCCGCTGTGCGCGAGTCAGGTGCGGCAGCAGTGTTTCGGCCGGTCCCGGAACGGGCTCGACCCGGGCGAGGTGGACAGGTTCCTGCACCGGGTCGCCGACGAGTTGGGCGCGCTGCACGCCGAGCTGGCCCGTACCCGGGAGGAGAACGCGCGGATCAAGGGTGCGCTGCGCGACTGGCAGTCGCGGTTCGGACCCCGGGTGGTGCGGGCGTGACCGGCGTGACCGAGCGCGAGCGGTACGTCGTACACCTGACTGTCGCCGCCGACGACCTGCCGGCGGCGCGGCTGCTGGCCCGCGCGATCGGGCGGTCGCTGGCGTTCCTGCCGGAGTTGGTGCTCGGCAAGACGACGGTCTCCGAGGAGGGCGCGACGGACCCGCAGCATCCGGTCTTCTGCGACCGGCCGCTCGGCGGGCGTCGTCGCTGCATCCGGCGGGTCGACCACCAGGGCGGCTGCACCTCGTGACACCGCCGGCCGGGTGACGGCCCGGTGGGCTGCCGGGCGGCGGGCACCTCGCGTCTGCCGGGCGGCGGACACCCGGGGTTGCCGGGCGCTGGCGGGCGGGCTGCGGAGGGTGCGACGGCCCGGGGCCGGTCACCCCGGGTGGGGTGACCGGCCCCGGGCCGATCGAGAGCGTGGGTCAGGCCACCGTGACGGAGACCTCGTTGATGCCCCGGTTGGCGGTCACGGCGGTGTCGCCGTTGCCGTGCCGGGACAGCGCCCGCAGGGTCCAGTTGCCCGGCGCGGCGAAGAACCGGAACTGCCCGGCCGGGGAGGTGACGACCTCGGCGGTGAACTCGCCCGTCGAGTCGAGCAGCCGGACGTACGCGCCCGCCACGGGCTCGCCCGACTCGGCCAGCACCTGGCCGGTGATGACGGTTTCCTTCTCCAGGTCCAGGCTGGCCGGCAGCGGCGCGGACTGGTCCGGGGCGGCGCAGCCGGCGGCGGTGGAGGCGGTGGGAGCAGTCATGGCTCAGGCCTCCCCGGGCTCGTCGCCGAGCGCCACCGGCACGCCGACCAGCGAGCCGTACTCGGTCCAGGAACCGTCGTAGTTCTTCACGTTGGGGTGGCCGAGCAGCTCCTGGAGCACGAACCAGCTGTGCGAGGAGCGCTCGCCGATCCGGCAGTAGGCGATGGTCTCCTTGCCGTCGTCGAGGCCGGCGTCGGCGTAGATCTTGCGCAGCTCGTCGTCGGACTTGAAGGTGCCGTCCTCGTTGGCCGCCTTGGACCACGGCACGCTGATCGCGGTGGGGATGTGCCCGGCCCGCTGCGCCTGCTCCTGCGGCAGGTGGGCGGGGGCCAGCAGCCGGCCGGCGAACTCGTCGGGGCTGCGCACGTCGACCAGGTTCTTGGTGCCGATCGCGGCGACGACCTCGTCGCGGAAGGCCCGGATCGAGGTGTCCGGCTCGCCCGCGACGTACCGGGTGGCCGGGCGGGTCACCGCGTCGGTGACCAGCGGGCGGGCGTCAAGCTCCCACTTCTTGCGACCGCCGTCGAGCAGCTTGACGTCGCGGTGGCCGTAGAGCTTGAAGTACCAGTACGCGTACGCGGCGAACCAGTTGTTGTTGCCGCCGTAGAGGACCACGACGTCGTCGTTGCCGATGCCCCGCGCGGAGAGCAGCGCCTCGAACTGGGCCTTGTTGACGAAGTCCCGGCGGACCTGGTCCTGGAGGTCGGTCTTCCAGTCGAGCTTGACGGCACCGGCGATGTGGCCGGTGTCATAGGCCGAGGTGTCCTCGTCGACCTCGACGAAGACGACGCCCGGAGCGTCGAGGTTCTTCTCGGCCCATTCGGCCGAGACGAGTGCGGTGTCGCGACTCATCAGATCACTCCCTGGTAAGGATGGGTGGTGAGCCAGCGCGGGTGGAGATCGGTGATGTCGCACCATGCGCGGGACCCATAGAGGAACGGATCACGGGTTTGTGCGACGGCGCCGCTGCCGGGCGTTTCTGGAGGGTGGCACCGGAGGTCAGTGGGCCTCGGGTGCGGTGGCCGCTAGGCGGCCGGAGACAGCCCCGCCGTCAGATGACGGAGCGACACAGGCAGGTGGCCACGCGGCACAGGTCGACCGCGCGCCGTTTGGTGAGGTGCGTCCCCATGGTGTCGGAGCCTACCAGCCGTCCCGGAGAGTGCCAGGGGTCGACCACCATACGGGACACGGCCCGGCCTGCCGGGAAACCCCGGGGCCGGGCCGTGCCCAACACTGAGCGCCGGATCAGCTCGCCGAGTTGATCGGGACGTCCTTCGCGTCGGCGGTCACCGTCAGCCCCTCCGGGCGCGGCTCGACCTTGCGCACGTTGAGCTGGAACGGCAGCTCCGGCAGGGGCACGTCGACCGAGATGCCCCGGGCGTAGTTGTTCAGCAGGGTGCGGGCCAGCGGCACCGCCGGCAGCCCCTGGGCGTTCAGGTCACTGAACTTCAACGCCACCTTGCCGTCGTCCGCCACCGTCACGTCGGCGGTGCCGGTGACGATGAGCTTCTGGCCGAGGATGTCGACGGGCGCGGTCACCGCCAGCTTGCCGTTCTGCTCACCCAGCTTGAGCCCCGGCCGGTCCAGCAGCTTGGCCAGGCTGTCGTAGGTGACCGTGCCGGTGCCGGCCACCGTCTCGGCCACCACGTCACCCTGCCCGGAACGGATGGTGTCCAGCGAGGCGCGCACGTTACGGGCGTCCACGTCGAGCCGGGGCAGGCTGACCGCGTTGCCTTCCACCTTGCCCTGCACGTCGGTCAGCACGATGGAGATCCGCTCGTACCGGCCGTCGACCACCTGGGTGAGGAACGGGAAGCCGCCGACGTCCACCTGGGGCGGCGCGGAGCTGGCGTCCTGCTTGGTGACCTCCTGGGTGACCTGGTCGGCGATCGCCCGCTCGGCCAGGCCGGCCGCCACCCGGTCGGCCACCACCAGCAGCCCGCCCAGGATCAGCACCAGGACGACCAGTACGACGAGCCACCTGCGCCCGCGCCGCCGGGGCCGCTCCTCGTACGTCTGCGCCACACCCGTCTCCGTCCGTCGTCGCCGTCGCCGTCCGCGACGTGCCGTCATCGGTGCCGCCGTCGCGGCGCACCGCTACTACCCGAGCGCCGTCACGCCCAACCGCCTCGCGCCCCACCGCCTCGCGCCCGCAGCCGCGTCAGAGCGGTCGACGGACGCCCGCGTCAGAGGAAGAGCACACACATCGCGTACGCCGCCGGAGCGGCCAACGCGAACCCGCCCAACGGACCCTGCATGTGCCGGGCGATCCACAGGGTGGGTGGTTCCCCGGCCATCAGCCGGCCCGCCTCGGCGTAGCCGACGGCGAGGTCGGCCAGCACGGCGGTGGCAGCGGTGACCAGACCGATCACCGCGGCGCTGGTCGGGGTGAAGCCGACCAGGTAGCTGCCGAGCAGGGCGCTGGTGAGAGTGCCGGCCATCGCACCGACGACCACCCCGGCAGCGCCCCGGGGCACCTGCGGGGCCAGCCGGGGCCAGGCCAGCACGGCGTCGGTGAGCCGGGCCACGGTGAGCGCGACACCGGTGGCGACCAGGCAGACGGTGATCGCCTGGGTGCCGGCCGGAATCCGGCTCAACGTGATCAGGATGGCGAACGCCACCACGCCGACCACGATCAGCAACGTGGTGCCGAGCGAGTCGGTCACCCGGACCCGGTCCACCCGGCGGAAGAGCTGACCGATCACCCCGAGCAGGAAGCCGCCCAGCGCCACGAACCCGAGCGGTGCCAGCCCGGCGACGTCGGTCTGCACGGCGGCCACGTCGGCCGCCGCGGCGACCACGCCGCTGGTCAACGCCACCAGCAGCAGCGCGGGCGGGCGCATGGCCATCGTCCAGGCCAGCACGAAGAGCAGTTGGACGCCGAACACGATCAGGGCGAACGGCAGCCGGTGCCCGGGGCCTGCGGTCTGCGCGCCGAGCACCAGGCCGACGCCGAGCAGCGCGGCGAAACCGGCGATGGTCAGCGAGAGCGGCCGACGGACCTCGACCGGCTCGATCGGCTCCTCGTCCGGCTCGACGTCGTCCTCCTCGCTGCTGCGGCGCGGCGCACCGCCCTTGCGGAACCGGCGCGGGCCGCGCTCGCGTCGGCTTCCGGCGTCGTCGTCCGGGGCCGGGCGCGGCCCGGGTGCGGGACCGCCGGCCGGGCCGTCGGGGGCGTCGTCGACCCACGGGTCACGGCCGGTCTCGGGCGAGGTGGAGGGAAACACGCCCCGATCGTGCCAGACCGAGGGGGTTCGGCGGGGATCACGTCGGCTCCCGACGGGGGCCGTCGGTTTCGGTGACGTTAAAACCTGAGCGGCGATCACGGGCAGATCCGACAAACAGGAAAGGACGCCGAGGTGACAGCGGGGCGATCGGTTACGCTCAAGCCGTTACCCGCCCGTCAGCGACGCCGGGACCCACGCAAGTTCTCAGCGCCCCGCCCGCCAGCGGAGCAGCTGGTCGCGTGCGGCCATAGAGCCGCCGGGACGGAGGTGATCGTGTGGAGCTCCTGCTGCTGGTGACCGCGCGTGCAGGTGAGCCCTCGGCGGTGCTGCCGGCACTCGACCTGTTGCCGCATTCGGTCCGTACCGCACCACGTGACGTCCGCACCCTGGTTTCCGGGCCCAGCCCGGACGCGGTGCTGGTCGACGCCCGTTCGGAGTTGAGCGAGGCCCGTGCCACCTGCCGGATGCTGCACGCCACCGGCCTGGGCGTGCCGCTTGTCGCGGTGGTCACCGAGGCCGGTCTGATCGCCCTGAACGCCGACTGGGGCGTGGACGACGTGATCCTGGCCGGTGCGGGGCCGGCCGAGGTGGAGGCCAGGCTGCGGCTCGCGGTGGGCCGGCTGAACAACGCCACCTCCGGGGCCGGCGGCTCGATCCGGGCCGGCGAGCTGAACATCGACCCGGACACCTACGCGGCGAAGCTCAAGGGTCGGCCGCTCGACCTCACCTACAAGGAGTTCGAGCTGCTGAAGTTCCTGGCCCAGCACCCGGGCCGGGTGTTCACCCGGGACCAGTTGCTCCGCGAGGTCTGGGGCTACGACTACTTCGGCGGCACCCGCACCGTGGACGTGCACGTCCGACGGCTGCGAGCCAAGCTCGGCTCGGAGTACGAGTCGATGATCGGCACGGTCCGCCAGGTGGGCTACAAGTTCGTGGTCCCGCCGTCGTCCCGGTCGCTGCCGGAGTCCGAGCCCGCGCCGCTGCCGGTCTGATCCCGGCGGGAGCACCGCACCACCGTAGGAGTATTTCCGATACGCCCCTTTTGCCCCTGTTGCCGGCTCTATTCTGACTGCCGGAATCAGCAGGGGCGAGAGGGGCGACGGTGCGTGCACTGACCACGGGGGCGACGAGAGGGCCGTCCCGCGATCCGGACCGGCGGTGGCGCTGATGCGCGCCCGGTCGACCGGCGGGACCATCGGCGTCGTCACACTGGTGCTGGCTGCCCTGCTCGGGTCCGCGTACGCGCTCGGCCGCAGCATGGTCCCCGAACCTCCCCGGCAACCCACCGGCGCGTCGGCGCAGGTCGACGGCACCCAGTACGCCGAGCAACCCGCCGACCCGGCCGCCCCGCAGGCTCGCCCGGACGGCACCGGCACCCCCGCCGCCGGGGTCGACCCGGACGCCGCGCAGCCGGCCGGCGGGGGCGACGGCCCGTTCGGCAGCCACGCCAGCACCGGCTCCGGCGAGGTCGCGCTGACCTTCGACGACGGGCCGGACCCGACGTACACGCCGCAGGTGCTGGAGGTGCTCCGCGCGTACGGGGTCAAGGCGACGTTCTGCGTGGTCGGCGAGAACGCCCAGGACCACCCGGACCTGCTGCGGGCGATCGTGGCCGACGGGCACACCCTCTGCAACCACTCGTGGCACCACGACGTGCTGCTCGGCAAGCGCTCCCCCGACCTGATCCGGGCCGACCTGATCCGCACCAACGACGCCATCCACGCCGCCGTTCCGGACGCCCGGATCAGCTACTTCCGCCAGCCCGGCGGGGCCTGGACGTACCCGGTGGTCTCGGTCGCCGAGGGGCTGGGGATGACCCCGCTGCACTGGACCGTCGACCCCAACGACTGGCAGGTCCCCGGGGCCGCGAAGATCACCGCGACGGTCACCGGGGACACCGGGCCGGGCGCGATCGTGCTCATGCACGACGCCGGCGGCGACCGGCAGGGCACAGTGGACGCCCTACGCCGGATCCTGCCCGACCTGACCAGCCGGTTCCGACTGGAGGCCCTGCCGGTCGGCGGGGCCAACTGAACCGGGCGGGCGGAACGACGCTCCGGAGCCGACTACGGTGGCGGGATGAGCAGCGTCGAGGCGACGACCGACCGGGTGGCCCACAGCGACCGACTCGCCCCGGGCGAGGTGGCCGAGGTGCTGGCCCTGGCCCGGCTCGCGGGTGACGCCGACGGCGCCCAGCCCTTCGACGAGCACACCCTGCTGCGGCTACGCGACCCGCAGGCGTCGGCCCGGCACCTGACCGCCCGTGCCGCCGACGGCACCCTGACCGGGTACGCCCACCTGGACACCACCGACCCGACCTCGGGGGTGGGGGTGGAGTTGGCGGTGCACCCCGGTTTCCGGCGGCGGGGCACCGGGCGGGCGCTGGCCCGGGGCGTACTGGCGGTGGCACCCGGCCCGGTGCGGGCCTGGGCGCACGGCGACCACCCGTCCGCCGCGGCGCTCGCGGTCGACCTCGGCGGCACACGGGCCCGGGTGCTCTGGCAGCTCCGTCGGCCGCTGACCGAGGCGGTGTCGCCGCCCCGGCTGCCGGACGGGGTGACGCTGCGGTCCTTCCGCCCCGGCGAGGACGACGACGCCTGGCTCGCGCTCAACGCCCGTGCCTTCGCCGCGCATCCGGAGCAGGGCCGGTGGACCATCGACGACCTGCGGGCCCGGCTGGCCGAGCCGTGGTTCGACCCGGCCGGCTTCCTGCTCGCCGTCGACCCGTCGGACGGGCGGCTACTCGGCTTCCACTGGACCAAGGTGCACGAACGGTCCGGCTCGGCCCGGATCGGCGAGGTCTACGTGGTGGGGGTGGACCCGGACGCGCACGGCGGCGGCCTCGGCCGGGCGCTGACCACCGCCGGGTTGGCCTACCTGCGCGACCGGCGGGGCCTGGACCGGGTGATGCTCTACGTGGACGAGTCGAACACCGCCGCCGTCTCGCTCTACGAACGGCTCGGCTTCGCCCGCTGGTGCGGGCACGTCAACTACCACCTGGGCTGACCTCCCCCTCGGTCTCCGCGCGGTAACGGCGGGGACTCGCCGGGATAACGGCTGCCCGGATATATCGCATTAATGCGGATACCGGGACGGCAGTTCACCTAACGGACAACCCTCCCTCAGGCAGCGGTCATCTTTCCGGCCGGGGCTGTTCATGCTGCGTTCACTTCCGACCGGCGAACCGTCTACCTGGCACTTCTAGCTTTCGTGTCAGCCGGTCAGCGCGCCGGCACTCGGGCCCCATCCGGGCGACCTGACCAAAGACGTGAAGGGAAACCTTTCAGGTGAAGCTCCAGCGGCACGGCGCCATTGCCTGCCTCGCTCTTACTGCGGTCCTCGGCCTCAGCGCCTGCGGCTCGGACAACAACGAGCCGGCCAGCACCTCCGCCTCCGGTTCGGCCAGCGCGGCGGCCGACTGCGGCAAGGGCACCCTGAACGCGCAGGGCTCCTCCGCACAGAAGAACGCCATGGCCGAGTGGATCAAGGCGTACCAGCAGAAGTGCGGCGGCACCACGATCAACTACGAGCCCACCGGCTCCGGCGCGGGCATCCAGGCGTTCATCGCCGGCACCGCCGACTTCGCCGGCTCCGACTCCGCCCTCAAGCCGGAGGAGCAGCCGCAGGCCGACGCCAAGTGCGCCGGCGGCGCGGCGCTCAACCTGCCGATGGTGATCGGCCCGGTCGCGGTCGTCTACAACGTCGGCGGTCTGGACAACCTCCAGCTCAAGCCGACCACCCTGGCGCAGATCTTCGCCGGCAAGGTCACCAAGTGGGACGACCCGGCCATCAAGGCCGACAACCCGGACGCCAAGCTGCCCGCCGCCACGATCCAGACGGTGCACCGCTCCGACGAGTCGGGCACCACCGACAACTTCACCAAGTACCTGTCCAAGACCGCCGCGACGGACTGGACCTTCGGCAACAACAAGGCCTGGAAGGCTCCCGGCGGGCTCGGCGCCCCCAAGTCCGACGGCGTCGCCGCCAAGGTCAAGAGCACCGAGGGCACGATCAGCTACGTCGAGTGGTCGTACGCCGAGAACTCCGGCCTGAAGAAGGCCAAGGTGCAGAACGGGGCCGGCGAGTTCACCGAGCTGACCGCCGAGTCGGCCGGCAAGACCATCGCCGGGGCCAAGATCGAGGGCCAGGGCGACGACCTCAAGATGTCGATCGACTACGCCACCAAGGAGGCCGGGGCGTACCCGATCGTCCTGGTGACCTACGAGATCGTGTGCAGCAAGGGCATCGCCGCCGACAAGCTGCCGCTGGTCAAGGGTCTGCTGGGCCACGCCGCCAGCGCCGAGGGCCAGACCGAACTGGTGGAGCTGGGCTACGCCCCCCTGCCCGACTCGGTCCGGACCAAGGTCGAGGCCGCGGTCAAGAACCTCGGCTGACCGTCCCGAGCGACAACCCCCTCAAGTCGAAGCGAGCGCGCAGATGGGTGAAACCCCTCCCCGCTCGGCATCCGCCGGCACCGGTGGACCTGCCGTGACCCAGGGTCACGAGCGGTCCGCCGGTGCCTCGGCGCGTGTTGCCGAGGCACCAGTCAGCACCCGTACCCCCGATGACGACCAGGGCCTGGGCGGAGGCGGCGGACTGCCCCGGGCGCGGGCGTTCGGCGCGGAACGGGCCTTCCGCGGCCTGACCCTGGCCGCCGGCGTCACCGTACTGGTCATCATCGCGGCCATCGCGGTCTTCCTGATCGCCAAGGCCGTCCCGGCGCTGCGGGCCAACAGCGCCGACTTCTGGACCTTCGAGGGTTGGTTCCCCAACGACGACCCACCCACGTTCGGCATCGGCGCGCTCGCCTTCGGCACCCTGCTCACCGCCCTGCTGGCGCTGCTGATCGCGGTGCCGGTGGCACTCGGCATCGCCCTCTACCTGTCCCACTACGCGCCACGTCGGCTCGGCACCGGGCTGGGCTTCGTGATCGACCTGCTGGCCGCCGTGCCGAGCGTGGTGTTCGGCCTGTGGGGCCGGGACTTCTTCGTCGGGCCGGTCGCCGACCTGTCGGCCTGGCTGAACACGTACTTCGGCTGGATCCCGATCTTCGGCGACGGCCCGTACGGAAACTCGATCCTGCTCGGCTCCCTGGTCCTGGCGATCATGGTGCTGCCGATCATCACCTCGCTCTCCCGCGAGGTGTTCCTGCAGACCCCCACCGCCAACGAGGAGGCCGCCATCGCCCTGGGGGCCACCCGCTGGGAGATGCTGCGCACGGCGGTCCTGCCGTACGGCCGACCGGGCATCATCGCCGCCGTCATGCTCGGCCTCGGCCGGGCGCTCGGCGAGACCATCGCGCTCGCGCTGACCCTCGGCTCGACGTACGCCATCTCGTTCAACATCCTCGCCAACGGCGGCAACAGCATCGCCGCGAACATCGCCAACCGCTTCGCGGAGGCCAACGAGACCGGGCGGGGCGCGCTCATCGCCTCCGGCCTGGTGCTCTTCGCGATCACGCTGATCGTCAACATCACCGCGCGGGCGATCATCTACCGCCGCCGCGAGTTCACGGAGTCGGCCGCATGACCACCACGCTCACCTCCCACCGTCCCCGCCCACCGGCCCAGCCGGACAGCCTGCGGGCCAGGCGGCTGCCCGGGTACGCCACCCCCGCCCTGGCGGTGCTGGCCCTGCTGGTCGCCGCCGGCATCGTCTACGGCGTCGACCTCGGCGGCCCGGTCCTCGTCGTGGTGCTCGGCGCACTGCTCTACCTGGCCGCCCTGTTCACCGCCGCCAACGTGGTGGAGGGTCGACGCTCGGCCCGCAACCGGGTCTGGAGCGCCCTGATCCACTCCGCCCTGGTGCTGGCCGTGCTGCCGCTGGCCTCGGTGGTGTGGACCCTGGTCAGCAAGGGCACCGCCCGGCTCGACGCCGACTTCTTCGGCAGCTCGATGAACAACATCGGGGCCCGGGACGCCAACGGCGGCGCCTACCACGCCATCGTCGGCACGCTGGAGCAGGTAGGCATCGCCACCGCGATCACCGTCCCGCTCGGCGTGCTCTGCGCGATCTACATCGTCGAGTACGGACGCGGCCGGTTCGCCTTCGCCATCCGGTTCTTCGTCGACGTGATGACCGGCATCCCGTCCATCGTCACCGGCCTGTTCGTGCTGGCCTTCTGGGTGTTGATCGTGTCGCCGTGGTTCAACGACGGCCGCCCCAGCTTCTCCGGCTTCGCCGCCGCGCTGGCGTTGAGCGTGCTGATGCTGCCGACGGTGGTCCGCTCCACCGAGGAGATGCTGCGCCTGGTCCCCGCGCCGCTGCGCGAGGGGGCGTACGCCCTGGGCGTACCGAAGTGGAAGACCATCCTGCGGGTGGTGCTGCCCACCGCGCTGCCCGGCATCGTCACCGGCATCATGCTCTCCATCGCGCGGGCCGCCGGGGAGACCGCCCCGGTGCTGCTCGTCGCCGGCGGTGGTGCGGCGATCAACTTCAACCCGTTCGAGAACAACCAGTCGTCGCTGGCCCTCTTCGTCTACCAGCAGGCCGGCGAGGCGTCGAAGTACTCGCCGGCACGGGCCTGGACCGCGGCGCTGACCCTGGTCGTCCTCGTGCTCGCCCTGACCGTCGCCGCGAAGCTGCTGGCCCGCCGCAACCGGCTCGGCCGATGAACCCCGGAGGTACCACCATGGCCAAGCGCATCGACGCCACCGACGTGACCGCCTACTACGGCGGTTTCAAGGCGATCGAGAACATCAACCTGACGGTCGAGCCGAAGACGGTCACCGCCCTGATCGGCCCGTCCGGCTGCGGCAAGTCGACCTTCCTGCGGTCGATCAACCGGATGCACGAGGTGCTGCCGGGCGCCCGGGTCGAGGGCAGCCTGACCATCGACGGCCAGGACGTCTACCACCGCGACGTCGACGTGACCGCCGTCCGCCGCATGATCGGCATGGTGTTCCAGCGCCCCAACCCGTTCCCCACCATGAGCATCTTCGAGAACGTGGTGGCCGGGCTGCGGCTCAACGGAGTGCGCAAGAAGTCCATCCTGGACGAGGCGGCCGAGCGTGCGCTGCGCTCGGCGAACCTGTGGGACGAGGTCAAGGACCGCCTCGGCAAGCCCGGCGCGGGCCTGTCCGGCGGCCAGCAGCAGCGGCTCTGCATCGCCCGTACCATCGCGGTCGAGCCGCAGGTGGTGCTGATGGACGAGCCCTGTTCGGCGCTGGACCCGATCTCGACGCTGGCCATCGAGGACCTGATGTTCCAGCTCAAGGACAAGTTCACCATCATCATCGTCACCCACAACATGCAGCAGGCGGCCCGGGTCTCCGACCGCACCGCCTTCTTCTCCATCGAGAAGACCGGCGACCCCGGCCGCCTCATCGAGTACGACAACACCCAGAAGATCTTCAGTAACCCCAGCCAGAAGAAGACAGAGGACTACATCACCGGCCGCTTCGGCTGACCCCTCCCCGCCCAGCGTGCCCCGGCGGCTCGCGCAACCACGGTGGTTCGGGCGGGTGCGGCAACCGACACGGCCCCTGCCCCGACCGGTGTACGGGCTGGTGCGACGGACTGGTGTGCGCGCGTGCGCGACGGGTGCGCGCGTGCGCGACGGGTGCGCGCGTGCGGTGTGGGTGCTGCCCGGTTGACGGTCAGAGCGGTGGGGACGGCGGGGTGTCGGAAGACTCGTCCGGGTCCTTTCGAGCTGATGACATAAACGATTCAGGCACCCGAGCGGGCCGGTCCGGCACCGGGACGGGTCGTCGCTGGGACCGGGCCGTCGCTGGGACCGGGTCGCTGCCGGGACGGGTCGTCGCTGAGCCCACCGGTGAGTCGCTAGCGTCATCAGCTCGAAAGGACCTGAGACAGACCTGGATGGCGTGGGGCAGAGCCTGGTGGGTGGAGGCGGGTCGGGGCCACGACCGCACCGGACCGACGAACCCGGTCTCCTCTCGCGTCGGCACGTCGGCACGTCGGCACAGCGGCACAGCGGCACAGCGGCACGTCGGCCCACCGACGGCACCGGGCCGATGTGCGCGGTACCCACCGACTGCAGCGGGCCGCCCGCCCGGGGCAGGTGTGGCGGGTCAGGTGAGGATGAAGTGGGGGGTGCCGTTTTCCGGAACGTGGAGGCGGGGGGTCACCGGGGTGGCCGCGTCCCGGGTGGCCGAGGCGCGGGCCACCGCGGCCAGGGCACCGGCACCGGCACCGGCCCCGGCACGGTCGCCACCGGCGGCCGCCAGGTCACCAGCACCAGCACCAGCACCAGCACCAGCACCAGCACGTTCACCGGCGGCGGCCACCTCGGCCAGGGTGACCAGGGTGGGCGGGAGCATGGTCAGCTCACCGGCCTGCGCGCGGGCCAGGGCGTCCGCCGGGCGGATCCACATGGTGTGGTCGGCCTCGCCGGAGACGTCCCGGGTCCGCTGCCCCTCGGGCAGCAGAGCCACGAAGAAGTACGTGTCGAAGCGACGCGGCTCGAACTCCGGCGTGATCCACCGGCTCCACGGCATCAGCAGGTCGGACCGGAGCGTCAACCTACGCTCGGCGAGCAACCCGGCGAAGCCCCGCCTGCGTGCCTCCAGTTCCTGCCGCGCGATCTCCCAGTCGTCACCGCTGACGTCCCCCACCACCGTGCGGCTGCCTACCAGCGGGCCGTCCCCCACCAGCGGGCCGTCCCCCACCAGCGGTCCATCCCCTACCGCTGGGTCACTGCCGGGGCCAGCCAGCAGCACCCCGGCTTCCTCGAACACCTCCCGCGCCGCGGCACACACCACCGCCTGAGCGGCCTGCGGGGCGACCCCCAGCCGATCCGCCCAGGCCGCTGGCCCGGGGCCGACCCAGTCCAGGTGCGCCTGGGAGTCCGACGGGTCGACGCCACCGCCGGGGAAGGCGTACATCCCGCCGAAGGCCATCGCGGCGACCCGGCGGATGACGTACACCTCGAAGTCGGTGCCGGCCGGGCGGAGCAGCAGCACGGTGGCCGCGACCCGGGGCGACGCCGGGACGCCGCCCTCGGCCTGGAACCGACGGGCGTGCTCGACCAGGGCCGGCGGGGCGGGGAAGCCGGAGCTGTCGATCGTCATGCGCCGAGCCTAGTCCCGCCGAACGCCCCGCCCACCCCACCGACCGCCGGGCCGATGCCCCTCGGCGGGCAGCGGGCAGCGGGCAGCGGGCAGCGGGCAGCGGGCAGCGGACAGCGGGCAGCGGGCAGCGGGCAGCGGGTTAGCGTGGGCGCATGACACGTTGGGGGATTTTGTCCACCGGCCACATCGCCGGCCGGTTCGCCGAGGATCTACGACTGGTGTCGGGAGCCGAACTGGTCGCGGTCGGTTCACGGGCGCCGGAGAGCGCCGAGCGGTTCGCCGGCCGGTACGGGGCCAGCCGGGCGTACGGCTCGTGGGCGGAGCTGGCCGCCGACGACGAGTTGGACGCGATCTACGTGGCGACCCCGCACGCCGCCCACCACGAGGCCGCCCGGGTCTGCCTGGAGGCCGGCCGGGCGGTGTTGTTGGAGAAGCCGTTCACCCTCGACCTGGCCACCAGCACGGAGCTGGTCGAGCTGGCGCGGGCCCGTGGGGTCTTCCTGATGGAGGCCATGTGGATGCGGTGCAACCCGCTGATCCTGCGCCTGGTCGAGCTGGTCCGGTCGGGGGCGATCGGCGAGGTGACAGGCGTCCGGGCCGACTTCGGGGTGGCCGGGCCGTTCCCGCCGGAGCACCGGATGCGCAACCCGGCCCTGGGCGGCGGCGCGCTGCTGGACCTTGGCGTCTACCCGGTCAGCCTGGCCCACCTGCTGCTCGGTGTCCCGCAGCACGTACGGGCCTGGGCCAAGCTCAGCCCGGAGGGGGTGGACGAGAACACCGGCATCGTCTTCGGGTACGACTCGGGCGCGGTCGCCACGCTCGGGTGCGGGATGGTCGGGGCGACCCCGCTGACCGCCGCGATCACCGGCACCACCGGCCGGATCGAGCTGCCCGAGCCGTTCTTCCGCCCCGGCTCGGCGGTGCTGCACCGGGCCGACGCAGAGCCGGAGACGCTCACCGACGACCCGGCCGGCGGCGGCTACCAGTACGAGGCCGCAGAGGTGCAGCGCTGCCTGGCGGCCGGGCTGACCGAGAGCCCGCTGGTGCCGCACGCCGTCACGCTGGAGGTGATGGCCCTGCTGGACGACATCCGGGCCCGTATCGGCGTCGACTACGCCTGAGACGCCGGGAAGGGCACCCGCGTCCCGCCCGAGACGGTGACGCGGGTGCCCTTCCCGACCGGGGCGGGGCTGCCCGTCCTGACCGACGGACCGCCCTCCCGGCGGCGCTCAGAACAACGGGCGGACCACCAGGTAGGTCAGGCAGGCGATCAGCGCGGCGGCCGGGAAGGTGATGATCCAGGCGAGCACGATGTTGCCGGCCACGTTCCAGCGGACCGCGGAGAGCCGCTTGGTGGCGCCCACCCCCATGATCGCCGAGGTGATCGTGTGGGTGGTGGAGATCGGGGCCTTCAACACCAGCGCGTTGAAGTAGAGCACCGCGCTGGCCACCGTCTCGGCGGCGAAACCCTCCGGCGGACCCAGGTCGATGATCTTGCGGCCGAGGGTCCGGATGATCCGCCAACCACCGGCGTACGTGCCGAGCGCCAGCATGGTCGCCGAGGTCCAGAAGACCCAGCCCGGGATGTGCGTCTTGTCGTCCTGGAAGCCGCCGGTGTAGAGCGCCAGCACCACGATGCCCATGGTCTTGGCGGCGTCCTGCATGCCGTGGCCGACCGACATGGCCGCCGCCGAGGCGGTCTGCGCCCAGCGGAAACCCCGGTTGAGCTTGCCCGGCTGCCCCTTGCGGAACGCCCAGAGGATGGCCAGCATCAGCAGATAACCGAGGGTGAGGCCGACGATCGGCGACAGGACCATCGGCAGGATGACCTTCTCGCCGATGGTGACCCACTGCACGACGCCACCGGTGGAGAGCAGGGTCGCCCCGACCAGGCCGCCGAAGAGGGCGTGCGAGGACGACGACGGCAGGCCGAAGTACCAGGTGATCAGGTTCCAGGCGATGGCGCCGAGCACCCCGGCAAAGACCACCCCGAGGCTGCCCACCCCGGTGGGGAGGGTGACCAGGCCGTCGCCGACGGTCTTGGCCACCCCGGCACCGAAGTGTGCGCCGATGAAGTTGCCGACCGCGGCGAGGCCGAGGGCGAACCGGGGTGTCAACGCGCGGGTCGAAACGCTTGTCGCAATCGCGTTGGCAGCGTCGTGGAAGCCGTTGGTGTAGTCGAACGCCAGGGCCACCGCGATCACCGCCAGCACGGCGATGAGTTCGGGACTCACAGGCTCAGGACTCCTTGACCGCGATGGTCTCGACTGTGTTCGCCACGTGCTCGAAGGCGTCGCAGGCGGCTTCCAGCTCGTCGGCGACCTCCTTCATCTTCAGCACGGTCAGCGCGTCGTACTCGCCGGAGAAGAGCCGGACCAGCAGCATCCGGTACGCCTGGTCACCGTCGTTCTCCAGCCGGTTGCACTCGATCCAGTAGTCCTCGAGGTCCTTCATCGACTTCAGCCGGGGCATCGCCTCGGCGGTCAGCTTGGCCTGGAGGTCGAGCACGTTGACCAACTCGTGCAGCTCGCGCGGCAGCGACGGGAGCTTGGTGAGCCCGTACAGGTAGAGCAGGTTGCCGACCGCCTCCAGGTGGTCCATCACGTCGTCGAGCAGCGAGCCCAGCCGGTAGATGTCCTCCCGGTCGAACGGGGTGATGAAGGTGGAGTTGATCTTCTTGTAGAGATCGTGGGTGATCTGGTCGCTGTCGTGCTCGACCTCGGTCAACCGCTCGCTGACCGACTGCACGTCGACGCCGGGAAGGGCCAGTTCGTTGAGCAGCTCGGTGCCCTTCACCAGGTTCTGCGCGGCCCTGGTGAAGAGCTCGTAGAAAGCGCCCTCGGTGGGACGGAAGGAAAACTTCACAGCACGGACCTCGTCGTGTCGGTGGAAGGGTGGCCGCCGCCCCAGGGGGCGCCCGCTGAAGCATGCTAGGTACCCCACCGGGGCGGGTCTTCGCCGGCCTACCCCCGGTCAGACCCGATTCACCGCTCGTTCACCTGCTGTTCACCTCAGCCGCCACCGCCGCCACTCGACAACCGCTGGCGCTCCCGTTCCACGTCGAAACCGGCAGCCGGATACCCCAGATCAAGGCCCTCGAACGTCTCCCGCAACAGGTGCGCCACCGCCCAGTCCCGGTACCACTTGCGGTCCGCCGGCACCAGGAACCAGGGCGCGGCGTCCGTGTCACACCGGCCCAGCGCCTCCGCGTACGCCGCCTGGTAGTCGTCCCAGCGGGCCCGGGAGTCGAGGTCGCTCGGCTGGTACTTCCAGTACTTCGTCGGGTCGGTCAGCCGCTCCGACAACCGCCGCGCCTGCTCGTCGGCGGAGATGTGCAGCATCACCTTCACCACTGTCACATCCCCGTCGGCCAACTCCCGCTCGAAGGCGTTGATCTGGTCGTACCGGGCCCGCCAGGTCTCCTCCGGCACCAGGGCGTCGACCCGGGCCACCAGTACGTCCTCGTAGTGCGAGCGGTTGAAGATGCCGACGTACCCCGGCGGGGGCAACGCCCGGCGGATCCGCCACAGGAAGTCGTGCCGCAACTCCTGGCGGGTCGGTGGGCCGAACGACCGGATGTGCAGGCCGAGCGGGTTCATCGCGCCGGCCACCCGCTTCACGGTGCCGTCCTTGCCCCCGCAGTCCATCGCCTGGAGCACCAGCAGCAGCCGCCCCGGCCGTCCTCGGCCCAGCTCCGATCCGCCCCTGGTCGGGGCCGAGGTGTGGGCATCCCGCGCACCGGCCGCCGGCACTGTCGCCGTCGCGGCCGCCGTGGTCGTCGCGGCCGCCTTCGCTTTCGCGCCCGCCGCCGCCTTCGCGCCCGCCGCCTTCGCGCCCGCCGCCGCCTTTGGGCCCGCCGTGGCCTTCGCGGTCGCGGTCGCCGTCGCGAACAGCATCTCCTGCTGCCGGGCCAACCCGGCACCGATCAACTCGACCTGCCGCCGGGCCCAGAGCTTGCGGTCCTTCCCCTCACCCGCCGCAGCCGGTAGGCCCGGGGTGGAGCGGGGATCGACCGCCCCGAGATCGACCGGCCCGCCGTCCGATCGCACCCGCAGCAACTGCCGTACCGTCCCACCCTCGGGTACGACGATCTCCGTCTCCTCGTCTGCACGCATCTCCCGATCCTCGCCCACCCCCGCACCCCCCACCACCCGAGCACCCACCCCACACGCCCCGCAGCCTCCGCACATCCCCGCGCGCCCGCGTCCCACCCGTCGCCGCGACGCCCGGCAAGATCGCGCTACTTCATGGTCGTCAACACCGTTGCGTTAACGCCGTGGGCGGCTGGTCAACCCGGGACAGGAAGTGCCCGATCGGGGAGCGGGGTGGGCCCGCTCGGCGATCATGGAGTGGTGGTGCCGACCTTGGGGGCTTTACGGGCGTTCTGTCACCCACCACAACTCCATGATCGGCGAGGCAGCGGTGGTCGACGAACAGGCGTTCCACCTAACGCAACGGGGTTGTCATGGTTGTAGTGGCATCTTTTTGCGAATGAGACCACTACAACCATGAAGTAGCGCGCGATCTTGACCGGGCCCGCTCGGCCCAGGGCGGACGAGTCGCGTCGGGGAGGGATCATGGGGCGGTGGACCTGGTAGCGGAGTTCGAGGCCGAACGCAGGCGGTTGACCGCGCTGGCTCACCGGATGTTGGGCAGTCGCAGCGAGGCGGAGGACGCCGTCCAGGAGACCTGGCTACGATACGCCGGCGCGCTCGCCGACCCGGTCGGTCGCGCCGAGGTCCGGCACCTGGGTGGCTGGCTCACCACCACCTGCTCCCGGATCTGCCTCGACGTACTGCGCTCGGCCCGGGTCCGGCGGGAGACGTACCCGGGGCAGTGGCTGCCGGAGCCGGTGGTCACGCCGTGGGACGGCGTCGTGCCGGGGCCGGACGGTTTCGCCCCCGACCCGGCCGACCGGGCGGTCCGACGCGACCAGCTCGGCACCGCCCTGCTGGTCGTCCTGGAACGGCTCAGCCCCGAGCAGCGGGTCGCCTTCGTCCTGCACGACGTCTTCGCGGTGCCGTTCGCCCGGGTCGCCGAGGTGCTGGGGAGCACACCCGAGGCGGCCCGCCAGCTCGCCTCCCGGGCCCGTCGGGCGGTCACCGCCACCGACGTGCCCCGGCACACCGCCGACCCGGCCGAGCAGCGAAGGGTGCTGGCCGCGTTCGCCGCCGCGACCGAGTCGGGTGACCTCGACGCGCTGGTCCGGGTCCTCGCCCCGGACGTGGTGCTGACCAGCGACAGCGGAGGGCACTTCCCTGCGGCCCGCCGGCCGATCGTCGGCGTCGACCCGGTGGCCCGCTTCCTGCTCGGCCTCTTCACCCGGGCCGGCCGGTACGGCCAGCGGCTCCGGGCCGAGCCGGTGCTGGTGGACGGGGTGCTCGGCCTGCATCTGGAGACCGTCGCACCCGACGGTCGGCTGCTGCGGATGGTCACCGGGTTCGCCGTGCACGACGGCCGGGTCACCGGCCTGTTCCACCAGCTCAACCCGGACAAGCTCCACCGGCTGCCCGAGCTGGCCCCCGACGCCACCTGGCCACCACGCTGGTGACCCGCCCCGCCGTCGCCACCACGCGGGCCGGGGCCGGGGTCAAGGTCGGAGCCGGACGGACCGCCGGGCCGCCCGTTGGTGGATCAGACCACCAGGGCCAACCACTTGCGGTAGGCCGAGGCGAACGGTTCGGTGCCGTCGCCGAGGGCGGTGAGCAGCCGGGCCGCCGCCGCCTGCGCCTGCGCCACCACCTCGTCCGGATAGCCGAACCGGACCCGGTGCTCGGCGAACTCGTCCTCGTCGCGCAGCTCCACCAGGCCGGTGGTCCGCCGGCGCACCACGTCCAGGTCGAGGTCGATCAGATGGACCGTGTCGTCACCCTCCCAACGGGCCGGGGTGGCGATGTCGCAGTAGACCTCGCTGGTCCGCGGCGGCGGGTTGAACATGCCCGTCCACCAGGCCCGGTGCGGCACCAGCAGGACGAAGGGGATCTGCTCCACCGAGGGCCGGCCGTGGTAGACCGACTCGGTGCCCTCGGTCACCCCGAGCCACACCCCGAGGTCGTCCTCGGTCAGCCGGCGGGCCGGGTAGTCACGGTGGGCGCTGCCGTCGTACTTGCGGTAGATCACACGGACCGTGTCGCTCGGCATGAGTCGCACCCTAGCCGATTCCGCCCACTCGCCGCCGCAGGGAGTTGACCGGTCAGCAGTGGCGACAATCCGGACGGTGACCGCGCCACGCGGGAGGCGGCGGCGCGTCCACTGTCGGCGTCGGCGGGTACCGTCGCACGGTGACTCCGCCCCGTACCGCCGCCGGTTCCAGCACCCCGACGGCCCGCTCCGGTCGGCGGCGCGGTGGCCGGCCGAGCGGCACCGAGCTGCTCGCGGCGGCGGTCGGCGCGGTCCCCGGCGGCGCCACCCGGCCGGGCCAGCAGCAGATGACCGAGGCGATCGAGCGCAGCGTCGCCACCCGGGAGCACCTGCTGGTGCAGGCGGGCACCGGCACCGGCAAGTCGCTTGCCTACCTGGCCCCGGCGTTGACCGTGGACGGCCCGGTGGTGGTCTCCACCGCCACCCTGGCGTTGCAGTCCCAACTGGTCGAACACGACCTGCCCCGGCTCGCCGACGCGGTCGAACCGCTGCTCGGCCGCCGCCCCACCTTCGCCGTACTCAAGGGCCGGCACCACTACCTCTGCCTGGCCCGGCTGGACAACTCCACCGAGGACGAGCCGGAGGACAGCCTCTTCGACGCCCCCGCCGCCCGGCCCGGCGGCGGGACGAAGTGGCTCGGTGAGGCGGGCCGGATGGGCAAGCAGATCCAACGGCTGCGCGACTGGGCCGAGAAGACCGACACCGGCGACCGGGACGAGCTGGACCCGGGCGTCGACGACCAGGCGTGGCGGCTGGTCTCGATGCCCGCCCGGGAGTGCGTGGGGGCGTCCCGCTGCCCGTTCGGCCAGGAGTGCTTCGCCGAGGCGTCCCGGGCCCGCGCCCGGGAGGCCGACGTGGTGGTCACCAACCACAGTCTGCTCGCGGTGGACATGCTGGCCGGTCGGCACATCGTGCCGCCGCACAAGCTGCTGATCGTCGACGAGGCGCACGAGCTGGCCGACCGGGTCTCCTCGGCGGCCCAGGCCGAGCTGGTGCCGGAACTGATCGACAGGTCCGCCCGCCGGGCCCGGCCGCTGCTGCGGCCGGACGTCGCCGACCGGCTCACCGAAGCCGGCGACGCGCTCGCCGCCGGGCTGGGCGAGGCCCCGGCCGGTCGGCTCACCGGCGGGCTGCCCGGCCCGTTGCGCGAGGCGTGCACGCTGCTCGACGCGGCCACCCGGGCCGCCCTCGACGCGATCGGCGACGTCAAGGCCGACGACCCGGACCCGGTCCGCAAGCAGCAGGCAAAGGCGGCACTCGACGAGCTGTCGGCCACCGCGCAACGGCTGCTGGAGGAGGCCGACCACGACGTGGCCTGGGTGGAGAAACCGGACAACGGCAGCCGCCGGGCGCTTGTGGTCGCGCCGCTGTCGGTCGCCGGCACCCTCTCCACCCACCTGTACGACGAGCGCACCGTGGTCGCCACCTCGGCGACGTTGGCGCTGGGCGGTCGGTTCGACACGGTCGCCAGGGCGCTCGGCCTGGACGCGCCACCGCCCGCCCCGCCGTCCCCGGCCGCCGCCGCACTGGCCACCGCCGCCGCGGGCCGGTCGACCGCCGCCGTCCCGGGTGGTTCGCCCACGGGTGCCCCGCCCGCCGAGCCGGGTGCCGGGGGTCGGCCCACCGCAGGCGTCGCCGGCCACGGCGGGGTGGCGACCACACCGGGCAGCCGGCCCGCCACCGGCGTCGTACCGGCCACCTCGGGGCCGGGCTGGTCGTCGCTGGACGTCGGCTCACCGTTCGACTACGCCAGGCAGGGCATCCTGTACGTCGCCGCGCACCTGCCCCGGCCCAGCGTCTCCGGGTTGCCCGAGGCGGCCGGCGAGGAGTTGCTGCGGCTGGTCGGCGCGCTCGGTGGTCGTACCCTCGGGTTGTTCTCCTCGCGACGGGCCGCGCAGCAGGCGGCGGAGCTGCTACGGGCGCGCACCGACCTGCCGGTGCTGCTCCAGGGCGAGGAGGCGTTGCCGCTGCTGGTGCGCCGGTTCCGGGAGGAGCGGTCGAGCTGCCTGTTCGGGGTGATGTCGCTCTGGCAGGGGGTGGACGTGCCGGGCGACTCGTGCCAGCTGGTGGTGATCGACAGGTTGCCCTTCCCCCGCCCCGACGAGCCGCTGGCGGCGGCCCGCGCGGCGGCGGTGGACGCGGGTGGCGGCTCCGGCTTCTCGGCGGTCAGCGTGCCGATCGCCGCAGTCCGGCTGGCCCAGGGGGTGGGCCGGCTGATCCGGGCCACCGGCGACCGGGGGGTGGTGGCGGTCCTCGACTCGCGGCTGGAGACGGCGCGCGGCTACGGCCCCTTCCTGCGCCGCTCGCTGCCCCCGTTCTGGTACACCACCCGGCCCGAGGTGGCCCAGGGTGCGCTGGAGCGCCTCGCCAAGCTCTGACACGCGCAAGCCGCCCGCTCCCGCGAGCGGAACGGGCGGCTTGCGGCGTTCGGTGGCCGGTCCGGTCAGGGGGCCCGGGAGGCGACCACCACGGCGTCCGGCGGGGTGTCCGGCACGCTGCGGGCGGCGAGCCGGCGTACGGCGGTGTTGAGCACCGCGATCAACGGCACCGCGACCAGCGCCCCGGTGATGCCGGCGAGCACCACCCCGGCGGCGATCCCGATGATCACCGCGAGCGGGTGGATGGCCACCGCCCGACCCATGATCAACGGCTGCAGCAGGTGCCCCTCGACCTGCTGCACACCGATCACCACGCCCAGGATGATCAGGGCGGTCACCGGTCCGCTGTCGACAAGCGCCACCAGCACCGCCACCACCCCGGACAGGAACGCGCCGACGATCGGGATGAACGCGCCGAGGAAGACCAACGCGGCCAGCGGGAAGGCGAACGGGACGTCGAAGACGACCAGGAAGATACCGATGCCCACCGCGTCGATGAACGCCACCAGCACGGTGGCCCGCACGTAGGCGCCGAGCGTCGCCCAGGACGCCCGGCCGGCGTCGTCGACCTTCCACCGGGCGGCGACCGGCAGCAGGCGGACCAGGAACCGCCAGATCCGGTTGCCGTCACGCAGGAAGAAGAAGGTGGCGAAGAGCACCAGGATCGCGCCGGTGAGCAGCTCGGCCAGGGTGGTGGCGGTGGCGAGCGCCCCGCTCGTGAACTTCTCGGTGTTGCCGTTGATCCAGCCCTGCGCCTCTTCGATGTAGCGGTTGAGCTGGCTGTCGGACAGGTGCAACGGCCCGGTCTTGAGCCAGTCCTGGATCTGCCGTACGCCCTGCGACGACTTCTCGCTGAGCTCCGGCACCCCCTGGATGAACTCGTTGACCACCAGGGTCAGCGTGCCGAACACCGCGACCAGGCCGCCGACCATCACCACGGCGGTGGCCAGCGAGCGGGGGAACCGGACGCGCAGCAGCCAGCCCACCGCCGGGGCGAGCAGCGCGGAGAGCAGCAGCGCCACCGCCAGCGGGATGATCACGATGCTGATCGTCCCGACGATCTTCAACAGCGCCCAGGTGACGACGCCGATCACGATCAACCGCCACGACCAGGCGGCGGCGATCCGCAGGGCGTGCGGCACGTCGGCGTCATCGCGGCTGGAGGTGGAGTGGTGCAGGGCCGCCGGAGGCTCGGTGCCGACCACCGTCGCCGACGGGGCCGCCTCCGGGCCGGGCGACGCGGGGGTGGCCACTCCGACTCCCTCAGGCGCGTCAGCCGGATCGGCACGCCCCGCGCGGACCGACTCCCGTCCGGACTCGTACGCGCGGCGGAGCCGCCCGCGTACCCGCTCGAAGCGGCTCAAGCGCACCTCCTGGAGAAACGACACCGGGCCGCCCACGACGACGGCCCGGACAGGGTACGTCCGTGCGCCCGCCACCGTAGGACAGTTCCGCCACTCATTGCCCCGCACCACGGCGGCTCAACCTGCCCGGGCCGCATCGGCTCCACCACCGGATGGACGCCACCGGAGCACACGGTAGCGTCTTGGCGTGACCGTCGACCCGAACCTCGACACCGGCCTGCCGATCCGCCTGCTGCACGACCGGGTGTTGGTGAAGGTGGACGGCAGCGAGGGCGAACGCCGCTCCACCGCAGGCATCGTCATCCCGGCCACCGCCGCCGTCGGCAAGAGACTGGCCTGGGCCACCGCCGTGGGAGTCGGCCCGCACGTGCGCGCCGTCGTGGCCGGCGACCGGGTGCTCTTCGACCCCGACGACCGCTCCGAGGTCGAACTGCACGGCCGGGGGTACGTGCTGCTGCGCGAGCGGGACGTGCACGCCGTCGCCGCCGAGCGGGTGGAGACCGAGTCCACCGGCAGCACCGGCCTCTACCTGTAGGCGTACCCGCCGACCCACCCCGCCTCCCGGTTTGTCCGGCCTCCCGGTTTGTCCCGCTTCCCGGCGGGAAGCCACGCACGTCCAGGTGCCCTGGGGAGGGACGATGCCGATTCTCGTGAAGAAGGTGCTGCTCTGGGGCAGCGTCGCCTTCCTGATCTACTTCATGGCGTTCCGCCCGGACGGGGCGGCGCAGTTGTTCAAGGGGATCGGGGCGGCCCTGATGGCGATGGCCCAGGGCCTCGGCGACTTCCTCACCACCCTGATGACCTGACCGGTCCCGGCCGGGCACGACCCGACCGCCAGCGCGGGACGCGGCTGCGCCCCACCCGATGGGTCAGATGTTCAGCAGGCCGCCGTTGCGCAGGGCGTCGTCCTTGATCGCGATGAGGTTCGCCGAGACGTACGGGATGTTGTGCGCCTGGTGCCACTCGCTGGGGAAGTACGTGACCAACCGTGACGCCTGGAACCGGCACCGGATCTCCGGCACGAAACGAGAGTAGTTGGCGTCGGTGAAATACCAGAACGAGTTCTCGTTGTAGAACGCGACATGCGTGGGGTCCTGGTAGGCGCCTCGACCGTCGGTGCTGGGGGTCAGCGACAACAACATCCCGTTCGGAGCGAGCAGTCGGTACAACTCGTTGAAAAGCGCGATCTTGTCCGGAATGTGTTCCAGGAAGTCCACGGCCCGAATGACCCCGACACTGCCGTCCGGCAGATCGACCCCCTTCGTCACGTCGCAGACCAGGTCGACGCCCGGCCCGTCGTGGTAGTCCAGACCGAGATAGCCCTCCGGCTTGTTGTGGGCGGCACCCAGGTCGAGCGCCACAAGTCCCTGCCGCCGCGACCAGGCCAACGCGTTGTGTTGGATGTTCCGGTCGTAGATCTCCACCGTACGCTGCTGGATGCGGGCATTGAGCTCCGGAATACGCTGCGTGTTCTTGGCGTGCATGCGCTGCAGGTACAGGCATTTCTGAATGTGGTGGAACTCGCTCACCTGGTAGATCCGCGCCATGAGATCGGCGTCGTCCGCGACGTCGAGCGACTCGTCGTATCCGCCGACCTTCTCGTAGATGTCCCGGCGGAAGGCCCGCACGTGGTTCGGCGCGTACCAGATGTAGCTCACGTTGTGCGGCGTCGGCGGCAAGGCCCGGCAGACCAGCACCTCGCGGCCGTCCACCTTCTCGTCGTAGTGCCGCCAGCCGAACGAACTCGCGAAACGGTCCTCACAGCGGCCACCGTCCTCCTGGATCTGGGCGGTGTCGCTGTAGACGAACCCCACCTCCGGGTGGGAGTCGAAGGCGTCGACGATCTCCTGCAGGCAGTCGCTGCTGAGCAGATCGTCGTCGTCGAGCTCGACCAGGATGTCCCCGGCGGCCTCGGCGCAGGCGTGCCCCTTCACCGCACCCACACCATTGAGGTCGTCCTGGACGATGAGCCGGATGCGATCGTCGTGAGTCTCGGGCCGCCACCGGGACCCCTGGTTGAGAATGACCACCCACTCCCAGTCGGTGAAGGTCTGCGCCACCAGCGAGCGGAAGCACTCGTCGATGAAACGGGTGCGGTTGCTTCCGGTGAAGACCGTTACGCGCGGTGTGTGCATCGGGTCGGTCACCTGCCCGTCGGGGCGGGCCGGTACTTCGCCGGAACGGAAGAGGTGAGCCCCTTGTCCAGCCGGATGGCCGCCTTGAAGGCGTCCCGCGCTGCCTCCTCGTCACCGGACTTGGACAGCAGCATGCCCAGTCGGAGGTAGGCGGTCGACGACTTGTTGTCGATCGACACGACCTTGCGGTAGATCTCCATCGACGTCGTCGGCTCCCTGCCTTCCAGGGCGATGGCCTTGTTGTAGAGGGCCGGCTTGTAGTCGCCGTCGGCCGCCAACGCCTTGTCGTAGTTGCTGATCGCCTCGTCGGCCTGGTTGCGCGACTGGGCGATGAAGCCCAGGTTGAACCAGGCGAACTTGTTGTCGGCCTCGTCGGCCAGCACCTTCTCGAAGCTGGCCTTCGCCGCGTCGTAGTCACCGGCCTGGCCCTGCTCGACACCGAGTTTCAGGAGATCCGCCGGTGTGGATCCGGTGTGGGAACCGCCGTTCGTGCTGTCGCTGCTGCCGGAACTGCTGGCCTGCGGCTTGTCGGCGGGTTTAGCACTGCATGCCGGGACTCCGACAAGCAGGACCGCACCACAGGCAAGTGAACCGAGTATCTGACGCGTGCTCATTTCTCCTCCTTGACGGTACTGGGGCGGTTCGGCCGGCTGGTACGGCCACTGTTTTTCGCCGTTGCCCGATCCGACCTGTCGGCCGCAGGGGCAAACGCCAACGGCGTGGCGGGCGAGATGCAGGACACCCAGATGTCGGCACCCCCGCCGGTAAAGGTGAACTGGTAGCCGCTGATCGAGAGCGGCTGGATCAGCACCGGATTCACGCCCGCACCCGAGAGCTGGTATCCGGTTCCGACAGCGATGTCCCCGGGCACGCACCCGAAATCAACGGGGGTATCCGCGATGACGGTCAACGGGCCCTGAATGTAGGCCGCCTGGATTCCATTGCCCGCCGTTCCCTGGGCGCCCTGCACGCCCGCGCCGCCCTGCGCGCCCTGAGTGCCCTGTGGGCCCTGTGGGCCCACGTCGCCCTGGGCACCCTGGACGCCCTGGGCACCCTGGATGCCCTGTGGACCGATGTCGCCCTGCGCGCCCTGCGCGCCCTGAGTGCCCTGAGTGCCCTGAGTGCCCTGAGTGCCCTGAGTGCCCTGCGCGCCGACGTCGCCCTGCGCACCCTGGAAACCCTGCGCACCCTGAACCCCTGCCGCACCCTGCGCACCCTGTGTGCCCTGTGTGCCCTGCGCACCCGCGTCGCCCTGCGCACCCTGGAAACCCTGCGCACCCTGAGCACCCGTGTCACCGGCTACACCTTGCGCCCCCTGCGCACCCGCGTCACCCTGAGCACCCTGCGCACCCTGCGCACCCTGCGCACCCTGAACGCCTGCCAGACCCTGCGCACCTTGAGCACCCTGCGCTCCCTGAGCACCTGTCTCACCCGGGACACCTTGCACGCCCTGAGGCCCCTGAACGCCCTGAGCACCGGTCTCACCCTGCGCACCCTGGAAGCCCTGCGCGCCCTGCGCACCGGTCGCACCCTGCGTGCCTTGAGCGCCCTGCGTGCCTACGTCACCTTGCGCACCTTGTGCACCCTGAGGACCCTGGACACCCGACGCACCGGTAGCACCCTGCGCACCCTGGAAGCCCTGCGCGCCCTGCGCACCGGTCCCACCCTGAGATCCCTGAGCACCGGTGGCACCCTGCGCACCTTGCACACCCTGAGCACCCTGAGCACCCTGAGCACCCTGAGCACCCTGCGCACCCTGCGCACCAATGTCACCCTGCGCACCCTGGAAACCCTGCGCGCCCTGGGCGCCAGTACCACCCTGAGGCCCCTGAGCACCGGTGGCACCCTGAGACCCCTGGGCACCGGTGGCACCCTGCGCACCAGTGTCCCCCTGCGCGCCCTGCAAACCCTGCGCGCCCGTCTGGCCCTGCGACCCCTGAACACCCTGCGTGCCCTGAACACCCTGCGTGCCCTGAACACCCTGCGTGCCCTGAACACCCTGCGCGCCGGTCGCACCTTGGGCTCCCTGAGGGCCCTGAACGCCCTGGGCACCCTGCGCCCCGGTCGTACCCTGAGCGCCCTGAGCGCCAGTCACGCCTTGGGCGCCCTGGGCACCCGTATCGCCCTGCGCGCCTTGGGCACCCTGGGGGCCCTGGGGGCCCTTCTTCTTGGGGCCATGCGGGTAGTGGTCCTTGCCACCGTCGTGCCCGCCCCACGGGCCCTGCCAGCCCTGGGGGCCGCAGTCCGATGGCTCGTCCGGGTAGCTGTCCCACGAATCGTCAGGTCCGCCACCGTCCTGGCGGACCGTCGACCAGGACGCCGGCCACCCGCCGTACTGGTCCAGCGGACCGGACGTGCCGGTGCGCACGCCCTGCGCGGACGGCGCGGTTTCCAGGGGTTGCGCTGCGACTGCGGGCCCACCCGTCATCCCGACCACCATTAGGGCAGAACTCAGCCCTGAAGCGGCGCGGCCACGCTTCAGTCCTCGCCGCAGTCGTCGGCCGTTACTCATGAACCCCTCCAGAGAGCCACCCAGATACCCAGAGCTGCCCGTTTGCGACCTAGAGCCGTTTACGGGCGACTTGTAGCGTATTTGACCGGTTCGTCCAGTGAAGGGGTTTTCTGCTACAGCGAGGAGGTATTCAGGAGAGGCGGAATCTCTTCATGAATCCCGACACGCGCCCCGCGCCCATACCTGGTGGGGCAGGCGGCGGGCGCACGCCGACGAGAGCCGCCCGCCTTCGGCGCTCGGGGCGGGTCGGTCTCGGTAGGAGTTCGGCGGTCAGTACCGGCCGGGCGGCCACGGGGCGGCCGGTCGGGGGCCGTACCAGCCGGGTGGGCCGTAGCCGGCCGGGTGGGCTGGGGGCGGTGGCGTGGCGAGCACCACCGGAATCGGCACCACCGGGGAGTCCGGGGCGTCGACGACGCGCTGTGTCCCGTCCGGGAACCGCAGGTGGTAACGCTGTCCGTCCCAGACGCCCACCGGGGTCTGCGGGTCCCGGCCGACGAAGAACGACCGGTAGGCCGCGATCGTCTCCAGCAGTTGCCGCTCCTCCCGCAGGGTGCGCTCCCGCTCCGCCGGCTTGCGGTCCAGGCCGCGCCGCATCCCGTCACGCAGCAACGCCAGCCGGGTGGCGGCGAACTGGTAACCGCGCATCGCGCGCAGCCCGGCGTCCCCACCGACCCGACGTGCCCAGGTCCGGGCGGCGTGCCGGCGGCCCAGGCTGCCCAGGGCGGCCACCTCGGGCGGGCTCAGCCAGCCGGCCCGGACGTAGTCCGGCAGGGTCCGCTCGGTGAGCCGCCCCTCCCAGGCGCGCAGCCACACCGCGAAGCCGACCATGCCGAAGAAGATCGGCACCATCACCGCGACCATGCCGTAGAAGAAGATCACCGCCTGGCCGGTGGCCTGGACCAGCGTCGGGATCAGGTTCCAGGTGCCGTGCAGCATCATCGCCAGCAGCAGGCCGGCGACCGGGGCGAGCACCCGTACCCGCCGGTCGGCGGTGCGGGCGGCGATGCCCAGCCCCACCCCGGTCATCGAGGTGAACAGCGGGTGGGCGAAGCCGAAGAAAAGGATCCGCGAGATGAAGATGACTATGACATTGCGGACGCCGGTCGCCGGCCCCCACTGGTCGACGCCGGAGGCGTACCCGAGGCCGCCCAGGTAGAGGATGTTCTCCACCATGGCGAACCCGACCGCGGAGAGCCCGCAGTAGACCAGGCCGTCGGTGATCCCCGACCACTCGCGGCGACGGAAGATCAGCAGCAGGATCGGGCCGAGCGCCTTGGTCAGCTCCTCGATGAACGGGGCCACCAGCACCCCGGTCAGCGACGACGACACCCCCCAGTCCTTGAACAGGGCGGCGAAGCTGTTGTTGACGGTCAGCGACGCGGCGGTCGAGACGAACGCCCCCCAGGCGAAGCAGAAGATCAGGTATTTCAGCGGTTCGGGCTCGTACCGGTCGAGCCAGAGGAAACAGGCCACCAGCACCGGCACCGGCAGGATCGCCGCGGTCACCCCGACCAGCAGCGCGTCCAGGCCCAGGTTGTCGCCGAGCGTGTAGAGCATGTAGACCGCGCAGGCCGCGATCAGCAGCACCACCCCGGCCAGCGCCAGGACCCGCCGCCAGCCGAGGCGGCGCAGCGGCATCCGGGGCGCGGCGGCCTCCGGCGACGGTACGGGGGCCTCCGGCGACGGTACGGGGGCCTCCGGCGACGGTACGGGGGGCGCGGGCGACGGCGGTGGCCCGCCGGGCGGGGTGTCGGCCATGTGGATCAGCGTAGTCATCCCCGGCCCACCGGGCCGGGCGCTCCGGAGTCGTTGTGCTGCCGGGTAGGTCACGAGCGCCAGCATCAAGCCCCGGCTTGCCGGCCGGCAACCCTCGTCGAGGTTGCCGACACCGACCGGGACGCCCTGCACGCCTCCCTGGGCTGACAGGTGTCGGCAGGTCAGCCGAGCGGTGGCGCGGTCGGGGGCTTCGGGGTGGAGTTCTGCCCGGCCGATCCCCCGGCCGGTACGCCCTCTTCGCCGAACGACTGCCGGACCAGCCGGTTGGCCTCCTCCTGGGAGATGCCGGAGGCGACCATCAGGTCACTGGCGGTGGTACGCACCTGGGCGATCACCACGCTGCCGGAGAACCCGACCCCCTGGTCGTACGCCCGGCCCGCCTCGCTCACCGCGCGCAGTGACCGCTCCCGGGCCTTCTCCGGCTCCTCCCCGACGGCGAACTCGTGCCGCAGCAGACGGACCGCCTCGGCCAGGTGGGCCACCGCGTCCGGCATCGGCTCCGGCACCGCCTCCTCGTCCTCGATCATGGTGACCGACCGGCGGATCAGGGTGCCGCTGTTGCGCATCGCCCGGTCGATCGGCTCGGCCGCCTCGGCGTAGTGGGTCAGTTCGCTGCGCCGGTGCCACCGGGCCGGGGAGAGCGTGCTGGTCTCCTTCGCCCCCTCGATCGCCTCGGTGAAGGTGGCCAGCTCCTCCTTGTTCTCCCGGAGCCGGTCCAGCGCCCGCTGGGCGGCGCCCCGGTCCCGGTCGCGCAGCGCCTGGGCGCAGACGTCGAGCTGGCCGGCGAGCAGGTCCAGCGCCGGCCGGGCCGCCCGGTTGATCACGCGGAGCGGGTTGAGCGGCAGGAGGATCGCGGTGACCAGCAGGGCGATGCCACCCCCGACGAACGCGTCGACGAACCGGGGCAGCTCCAGGTCCGCCGTGGACGGGCTCAGGGTGACGATCAGCACGGCGGTGGCGGCGGCCTGGATCACCACCGCCACGCTCGCCCCGAAGAAGGTGGTGAGCAGGATGGCCGCGGTCACCACCAGCCCGAGCTGCCATCCGCCGGTGCCGAGGAAGTAGATCAGGACGTCGCCGAGGAACACCCCGACCGCCACCCCGACGATCAGCTCCACGGTCCGGCGGAGCCGCTGGCCGACCGAGGCGGCCAGGGTGCCCACCGCCGAGATCGGCGCGAAGACCGGCTGCGGGTTGCCCAGCAGGTGGTGCGACACGATCCAGGCCAGCGCGGCGGCCAGCCCCGCCTGCACCGCCAGGCCCATCGCCATCCGCACCTGGTGCAGGCGGTCGTGCAGGGTCGCCCGGCTCCGGTGGCGCAGGTAGGCCATCGCCTCGGCGATCCGCGCGGAGTCGACGTCGTTCCCGCCGCCGCCGAGCCCGGCGCGACGCATCAGCGACGGTCGTCGGTCCCGGGCCACGGCCATGGCGGGGACTACCCGCGCCGTGCCGGTTCATCCCGTCCGGGTACGGCAGAATCGTCCGGATGACCGAGCTGATCGACCGCTGGCTGGTGTCGGCACGGGCCGCCGGGGCCGACGACGGCCCGGCGGCGACCGCCGTCGGGGCCGAGTTGCTGGCCCGCTGGCGCGAACCGCACCGGCACTACCACACCGAACACCACCTGCGGACGGTGCTGGAGCTGGTCGACCGGCACGCCGACCTCGCCGACCGGCCGGAGCTGGTGGCGCTCGCCGCCTGGACGCACGACGCCGTCTACGATCCGCGCGCCACCGGGAACACCAACGAGCGGGCCAGCGCGGCACTGGCCGGCAGCCTGCTCACCGGCCTCGGGATGCCGGCCGCCCCGGTCGCCGAGGTCCGTCGGCTGGTGCTGCTCACCGCCGGGCACGCCGTCGCCCCCGGCGACCGCGACGGCGCCCTGCTCTGCGACGCCGACCTGGCCATCCTGGCCACACCCCCCGAGGTGTACGACGGGTACGCCGCAGCGATCCGTGCCGAGTACGCGCACGTGCCCGAGGCGGACTTCCGTACCGGCCGGGCCAGGGTCCTCGACGGCCTGCTGGCCCTGCCCGCCCTGTTCCGGCTGCCCTCGCTGGCCGACCGGTGGGAGTCACCCGCCCGCGCCAACCTCCGCCGCGAGCTGGCCACCCTGCGCTGATCCGCCGCCGCCAGCCCCGGTGCGGCGTTCGGGGCCCACGAGCGGTTCGGGGCGGGCGAGGTGTTTGGGGCGGCGCAGGCCGGCGGTGTGCAGCAGACGGACGATCTCCCGGCTGGTCACCACCCGGGCGCCGAGCCAGACCGCCGGGGCGAACCGGTCGGCGGGGATGTCGTAGTGGTCCCGGTCGAAGCCCCGCCGGGGCACCCCGAGCAGCTCGGCGAAGGCGTGCAGTTCGGCCGGGGAAACGTCGCTGATCAGGTGCGACCAGAGCCGACCGCGCCACGGCCAGGCGGGGCGGTCCAGGTAGAGCATGGCGGCCAATCTAGCCGCCGGCTAGCCTCGGCCGCATGGCTGGTTCCCCCCTCCTCGACGACCTGCGGGCGACCCTCGGCGACGGGGCCGTGCTCACCGACCCGGATCTGCTCCGGCTGCACCGACGCGACGAGGCGGACCTCTGCGCCGCCGGTACGCCGCTGGTGGTCGTCCGCCCCCGGGACACGTCGGAGGTGGTCGCGGTGGTCCGGGCGGCGGCCCGGTACGGCGTACCCGTGGTGCCGCAGGGGGCGCGGACCGGGCTGGCCGGCGCGGCGAACGCGGTGGACGGCGCGGTGGTGTTGAGCACGGTCGCGATGACCGAGATCCGGGAGATCGACCCGGTGGCCCGGATCGCCGTGGTGCAGCCGGGTGTGGTGAACGCCACGCTGGCCGGGACGGTCCGGGCCCAGGGGCTCTACTACCCGCCGGACCCGGGTTCCTGGGAGTCCTCCACCATCGGCGGCAACGTCTCCACCAACGCGGGCGGCATGTGCTGCGTCAAGTACGGGGTGACCACCGAGTACGTCCTCGGGCTGGAGGTGGTGCTCGCCTCCGGCGAGGTGCTGCGCACCGGCCGGCGTACCGCCAAGGGGGTGGCCGGGTACGACCTGACCCGGCTCTTCGTCGGCGCGGAGGGCACCCTCGGCGTGATCACCGAGGTGACCGTGTCGTTGCGGCCGGTTCCCGAGGAGTCGCTGACCATGGTGGCGGTCTTCGCCTCGACCGCCGAGGCCGGGACAGCGGTGGCCGGCATCGCCGCGCAGGGGCTCACCCCGAGCCTGCTGGAACTGCTCGACCGGACGCATCTGCGGGCGATCGAGGCGTACCGGCCGATGGGGTTGCGGACCGACGCCCAGGCGCTGCTGCTCGCCGCCGCCGACACCGGTCCCCGGGCGGCGGACGACCTGGCCCGGATCGCCGAGGTCTGCACGGCGGCCGGCGCCGAGGAGGTGTACGCGGCGACCGACGCGGTGGAGGCGGCGGCGCTGCTCCAGGCCCGTCGGCTGGCCCACCCGGCAATGGAGAAGTTCGCCGCCGACACCTACCCGGACGGCAACGGCGGCCTGATCATCGACGACGTGGCGGTGCCCCGGGGGGCGCTCGCCACGCTGCTGGACGGGGTGGCCCGGATCGCCTCCGAGTGCGAGGTGCCGATCGGGGTGGTCGGCCACGCCGGGGACGGCAACCTGCACCCGAACATCGTGGTGGACCGGGCCGACCCGGCCAGTCTGGCGCGGGGCCGACGGGCCTTCGACGAGATCATCCGGCTCGGCCTGGAGCTGGGCGGCACGTGCACCGGAGAGCACGGCGTCGGGCTGCTCAAGCGGGACTGGCTGGCCCGGGAGGTCGGCCCGGTCGGCATGCGGGTGCACCAGGCGATCAAGGCCGCGCTCGACCCGGCCGGGCTGCTCAACCCGGGCAAGGTGCTCTGAACCGACCCGCCGGGCGGCGCGGCGGGGTCGGCTCAGCGGGTGGGTTCGGCGGGGGTGGCCTGGGTGAGCAGGAGCAGGATCTCGCCGGCCACCGCCGGTCGTTCCTCACCCGGGCAGTCCTGCGAGGTGATCAACCCGGCCGTGGTGAGCAGGCTGGACGTCAGCGCGTCGATGCAACTCGCCCGGTACTGGCGCGCCTGGTCGGTCTCCTGGGCAAGCCGTGGGTCGGCGAGCAGCCTGTGCAGGCGTTGCACCTGCTCGGGGTCCAGGGAACCGGTCGAGGTGACCCCGTCCCCGGCACAGTCGTCGCACTCCCACCGGCCGTCCGGTTCGACGGTCAGCGACCGCAGTGGACCGTCCTCGCCGAGCTTCTGCACCAGGCTGACCCGGTTGGCGGTCGCCCCCGGGGATGTCGTTCCGCTCCCGCCCTCCGCTGTGGATCCGCCGTCCCGGTCGAAGATCGCGCAGCCGGCCAGGGCGACCGTCAGGACGGCAACGGCGGGGACGACGAGCGCGCGCGACCACTGAGGGGGAACCACGCGCCGGAACCTATCCCACCCGGGTGTCGTCCGGAACCGGCCGACCGGGCCGGCACCGGCAGGGGGAACGGCCCGGGAGCGGTCAGCGGGAGGAGGTCGGGAGTTCGGCGTGGCCGCCCTCGGCACCGTCGACACCCCGGTCGGCGGCGAAACCCCGGACGTCGGGCGCACCCAGCCGGGCCGCGTCGGCGGTCGCGTCGTCCGGCATGAGCTGGGATTCCCGCTCCGCCTCGACCCGCGCCCGGTAGTGCGCGACCTCCCGTTCCCGGATGGCCCCGTCCCAGCCGAGCACCGCGCCCATCAGCTCCGCCGTGTGCCCGGCCGAGTCGAGGCCCCGGTGGGTCGTCTCGAAGGAGATCCGGGTACGCCGGGTCAGCACGTCCTCCAGGTGCAGCGCCCCCTCGGCCCGGGTGGCGTAGGTCACCTCGGCGGCCAGGTACTCGGGTGCACCGGCCAGCGGTGAGGCGAGCAGTGGGTCGGCGGCGATCAGCGCCAGCAGTTCCAGGGTGAGCGTGCCGTACCGCTCCAGCAGGTGCTCGACCACGCCGACCGGCATCCCGTGCCGGCGGGCCAGGTCGGCCCGGTCCCGCCACATCGAGGCGTACCCGTCGGCGCCGAGCAGTGGCAGGTCGGCGGTACGCGAGGGTCGTACGCCACCGAGCCGGTGGGCGGCCCGGTCGACCACGTCGGCGGCCATCACCCGGTAGGTCGTGTACTTGCCGCCGGCCACCAGCAGCAGCCCGAGCATCGGTTCGAAGACCGCGTGTTCCCGGGAGAGCTTGGAGGTGGAGTCGGCCTCGCCGGCCAGCAGCGGGCGCAGCCCGGCGTAGACGCCCTCGATGTCCGCACCGGACAACGGCCGGTCCAGCACCGTGTTCACCTGGTCGAGCAGGTACCTGATGTCGCGGGCGGAGGCGGCCGGGTGGGACCGGTCGAGCCGCCAGTCGGTGTCGGTGGTCCCGATGATCCAGTGCCCGCCCCACGGGATGACGAAGAGCACGCTTGTCGCGGTACGCACGATCAGCCCGGTCTCCCCGGTGATCGCCGAGCGGGGCACCACCAGGTGCACCCCCTTGGACGCCCGGACCCGGATGCCGGGACGCAGCCCGACGTCGTTGAGCATCCGGGACATGTCGTCGCTCCACACGCCGGTGGCGCCGATGACGGTACGGGCGCGTACCTCGAACTCGGCGTCCGGGGAGTCGGCGGGTGCCTCCAGGTCGCGGACCCGGACCCCGGTGACCTCCCGGGCCTGCCGCACCAACCCGACGGCGCGGGCACTGCTCACCACGGTGGCACCCAGGCTGGCGGCGGTGCGGGCCAACGTCACCACCAGCCGGGCGTCGTCGACCTGGCCGTCGTAGTAACGGATGGCCCCGGCCAGCGCGTCGGCGCGCAGACTGGGGAAGACCCGGCGGGCGCCCTCGCGGCTCAGGTGCCGGTGCAGCGGCATCCCCCGGCCGGTGCCGAAGAGCCCGGCGAAGGCGTCGTAGGCGGCCACCCCGGCGCCGTAGTACGAGCGGCGGAACAGCCGGGCCGGCAGGTCGCGCAGCCCCTTGCCGGCGGGGAGCGGGATCAGGAACGGGACCGGCCGGACCAGGTGCGGGGCGAGCCGGGTGGCGAGCAGGCCCCGCTCGGTCAGCGCTTCGTGGACCAGGTGGAACTCCAACTGCTCCAGGTAACGCAGACCGCCGTGGATCAGTTTGCTGGACCGGCTGGAAGTCCCGGCCGCGAAGTCGCGGGCCTCGACCAGGGCGACCTTGAGCCCCCGGGAGGCGGCGTCCAGCGCGGCACCCGCGCCGGTCGCCCCACCCCCGATGACCAGCACGTCGAACCGTTCGGCCCGGAGCCGACGCAGGTCCGCGACGCGGCGCTCGGGAGAGAGTTGACCAGCGGCGGCTCGGGTCACATTGGGGTCACGCACCCGTCCACCGTAACCCGCCCGACCCCACCCGCAGCAGGCCCGGAGCCGGAGCCCACCGAGATCCGCACCGACCCCCTGACAACACTGAGTAACGGATATCCGAAATCAACCCGGTTACCCTCCGCAGTCGAACCCCTGGCCACCTCCACCCCCACCGCACCCCCTCACCCCAGGAAACCAACACTCTGAACAGCACGATCTCCACCCCCGGCCCACCCTCAGCATTCCGCCCTCACATCCTTTGCTCTGCTGCTCGCTACGCACCACGCACTTTCGGTAACTGTCGCGTTGATGGCAGCAGAGCAAAGGACTCGAAGGGATAGGGTCACGCCTCCTCCCGATATGACTATCCGTAACCGTCAGGGTGAAGCAGGCGGGGCGGGAGATGCGACGAGGGGGTTCAGCGGCCACGCGGCCACCGCCGGCGCCGCCGAACGAGCGGATCGGCGACGCCCGGCTGGCGAGCGGGAGG